>JBEHWO010000123.1:0-16455 GCA_040217695.1 Vulcanimicrobiota bacterium
CCATGGCCAGTTGCTGTATCTGGGTCGATTGATTTGAAGCTATAATGGCCAGTGCAGTACCTATTATAACAGAGGCAAGTATTATGCCAGGTTTTGAAGAAGAAGACGGAATTGTAGAAGGAGAATCTCCTAACAGTTCTTCTCCCTGGTTCTTTGATACTACTACAATATCTCCTTCATTGAAATTCAATCCCGGAAGTATTGCGAGTTTCTCTACATAACAATCATAGGAATCAAGTTCTTTAACTTTTAATTTGCCTATAATCCTGTTTTCTCTGTAAACTGCAAATTCGGATTCGGTTTTTATTCCCATATCTCCGCCGACATTTAATGAAATCTGTCCGCCGTTAATAATTGCAATCAAACCAACCTTTGACATATTATCATTGATCTGATTGACAAGTGCAAAAGCTCCGGCATTAATGGCTTCATCTGTTAATTCAAATTTTTCGCCTTTAAAACCTTCGCCTGTTGCATAGGCGCTCTGACAGACAAGACCTGTATTTACGTCTACTACCTGTACAGCCAGGTTAATATAACATTTTTCATTGTCTGATTGAATACCATACCCCTGGGCCATAGTAACAGTCTCTACTCCGAGAGCTTTACCAACTTCACAGGCCTGGGTAATATTTAACTTTTTACCAGTTAACTGCATATCCTTCAGTGTTGAAGCTACCTGTTCACTATCAGTTACTTCAAATCTGTGGGATTTAACCATAGCAGCGCTGAGAGCAGAATTTATCCTTACAGGAAGATCATTTTCCGAAGGACATTCTATACTGACTATTGCCGTAGTTAATTTTTCATTGAGGGCATAGGCAGGTGTAGGAACAAAAAGTCCCGGTACAGATGTTAATCCTAAAGAGAATATTAACGTAATAGCTAATATTCTATAAATCTTTTTTTCAATCACTCTTCGATCCTTCCTTTCTTAAGCTATAATAAAGTATGTGCTTTACAGCACTATTGCTTTGTTATAAAGAGGTTGTTTATTTAGACTTTTCGTCTCAGAAGTGACCACAAAAACTCTTCCCGCGAACAACATAAATAAATTTGTTCAATTATTACTGCCACACCGGCTTCCCTATATAAAAAATAACTCCTTATATTTAAAATTATTTCTTCGAGTTTAAATGACCTTCGAGACATTCCCCCGTCACCTAAATTTCCTGCACCTCCCTTCACATAAACCTGCTTAGTTTCAACATTTAAAAACATCTCCAGATTAAATCAGACTTTTATTAGCCCTTTCTCAGTTTTATTGAGAAAGTCTTAAGAAAATCATTGAGTTTTTTGAGGAAATTCGACATGTAAAAATTAATTCCTCCTAAAAAGTTAAAAAAAATTGTTACTCAAATCTAATTCTGGGATCTATTATTACATAAAAAATATCTGTAATCAAATTTGAGAGAATTATCATTATGGAACTGAACATTATAGTGCCCATAAGAACAGGATAATCTCTATGAAATATGGCGTCCATTCCAAGCCTTCCCATACCGGGCCATGAAAAAATCATTTCAGTAACAAAAGCTCCTGCCAGCAAATCAGGCACTGACAGACCTATGAGTGTAATAAGAGGTAAAAGACCGTTCCTGAGACCATGTTTATAAAGGACTTTTAACTCTATCTGCCCTTTTGCTCTTGCTGTTCTTATATAATCTGCCTGAAGAACTTCCAGCATACCGGACCGGACATATCTGGACCATACTGCAAGGTTTGTAAATATTAATACAAAGGCAGGCATAATTAAATGTTTCAAAAAATCCAGAATTTTATAGAAAAAAATATCTCCCACATCGGGAGAAATAGTTCCTATAGACGGAAGAAGGTGTAACTGTACAGTAAATAAACAGATCATCATAAGCCCAAGCCAGAATGACGGTATGGATATACCGATAAAAGATAATACCGTCAGAAGATAATCACCGGGAGAATACTGTTTTACCGCAGAATATACACCGAGAGGTATGGCAAGTACTATGGCAATAATATAAGAACTTCCCATAAGTATCATTGTATTGGGTAATCTTTCCATAATACTTTTAAGTACAGGTCTTCCGTTAACCATGGAATAGCCAAGGTCTCCCCTGGCAACATTCTTAATCCATATAACGTACTGCTCATAGATAGGCCTGTCAAGACCAAGATTTTTCTTTATCCTTTCCCTGTCTTCCGGCCTTGTCCTGGGGTCTATCATCATAGACGTGGGATCACCGGGAGAAAGATGAAGAATAACAAAGGATATTATTGATATGGATAAAAGAAGAGGGATAATACCGGCCAATCTTTTGATTAGATATTTATACATATATGCGTGATGCGTGATGCGTGACGGGTGGTTCACAATGCATGTTTTCACCGATGCCGGGTGAACACAGTGGTTCGAACCTATTTTTCACTTTTCACTACTCACTTTTCACTAATCACTCCTCACCGCCTTTATCTTCTCCGGTTCCAGGAAAAGCCCTGCCGGACTCGGTTTTGAAACATTTTTTATTCTTCTGTTTACACCCATCATGGTTTCAGAATACCACAGGAATATATAGGGTGCATCTTCTGTTATTACCTTCTGAAATTTCCCGTAAAGTTCTTTTCTTTTCTTTATATCCATAGTAGTTCTGGCTTCCTGTAACAGTTTATCTACTTCCCTGTTTGAATAGGACATAAAATTCATACCATGCTTGACCTGATCACTGCCCCATTCAATGAAACAATCTGGATCAGGATTTTCTATCCAGTCCAGAAGTATTCCTTCAAACTTACCGGGATTTGCTATTTCTGTGACAAGAACACTGAACTCTACAGGCCTTATTTTAACCTCAACACCTGTTTCTTTAAGAAAATGCTGTATATAAATACATACTTTTTCGGAATTTTCACTGCCCTGCCCGTAATGAACGGTAAAAGAAAATCTTTTGCCGTCTTTTACAAGAATTCCGTCTTTTCCGGGAATCCAGCCTTCTTTTTTGAAAATCCTCCGGGCCATGTCAGGATTATATTCATAACGTTCTACCCGGTCATTATAAGCCCAGGACGCAGACGGAATTGGACCTGTTGCAACTTTGCCATATCCCATAAGTACAGACGATATAATTTTCTCCTTATGAACAGCATAATTCAGTGCTTTTCTGACTTCTCTGTTTGCAAAAAGAGGATTGGTCAGATCGAATCCCAGGTAATAATAACTTAAATCATACCAGCGGTAAATATTCAAATCAGGAAACTTTGCCATCCTCTCGTAATCTTTTTGAGGAATTTCTCCGACATCTATCTGCCCTGTTTCCAGGGCAATAAGTCTTCCCTCCGTAGAGGGAATTATCCTGAACACTACTTCTTCAAGAGAAGGTTTACCTCTGAAAAATCTATCATTTGCCGAAAGTGTTACAAGCTCACCGACTTTCCAGTCTTTAAATTTAAAAGGCCCTGTGCCTACAGGTGAAGAATTGAAATCAGACAGATTTACATCCTGTCCCTTCAGAATGTGTTCAGGCACTATGCCCAGTACAGATAAATTTGCCAGCAGAGGGGCAAAAGGTTTTGACATAATTATTTCCACAGTATATTTATCTATAACATTTACCGTTACAGGTTTATCGTCTATCATAAACAGTCCTCTGTTATAGGTATTGGTATTTTCAGAAAGTACCAGATCCAGAGTAAACTTTACATCGTCTGCAGTAAAAGCATGTCCGTCATGCCATATAACATTTTTTTTCAAATGAAAAATAATTCTTTTCTGATCTTCAGATACCTGCCAGTCCCCGGCAAGATCAGGTACAGGCTGAAGTTCTTCATCAAGCCTGACAAGGGAATTAAATATCCATTGATTGACTATCATAGAAGGCATTTCATGGGCCAGCACAGGATTTAAATAAACAGGATCGGCCCTCAGAGAGAGGATAAGAACAGATTTCTTTTCAGTATTATTACAGGAAATATTTAATATAAAAAGAAAAAGGAAAAATAAGAGGAATAATATTGTTTTTAACATATAATACGTGACGCGTGACGAGTGACGCGTGACGCGTGACGCGTGACGCGATACAGTATTACGCATTACGCATTACGCATTACGCGTTACGCATTAAGTCGCATAACTTTCCGTATCCTTAACACATCTAAAACCTACATTGAAATTAATATAGTCAGGTTTCTGGCTGTAAGAACGGCAGGTGCACCTGCAGGCTCCCATAAGGTTACCCCAGGCACCTCCTCTTAAAGCTCTGTATTCTCCAAGTTCAGGCCCTTTCGGATTATCACATGTCTTACCCAGCTTACTATAGTAATTTTCATCATACCAGTCCGTACACCACTCCCATACCTGACCGGCCATGTCCATTACACCGTAAGGACTGGCTCCGTCAGGGAAAGAACCGACAGGAGTAGTACCTTTACCATCATATATATCAACACGTTTTTTCATTATTTCAGGGTCATTCAGATCGGGAGTATTACATTTATTTTTCTCCCATTTATTTCCCCATGGATATTTCCTCATATCATTGCCTCTTGCTGCTTTTTCCCACTCTGCTTCATAGGGCAGTCTCTTTCCTGCCCATTCCGCATAGGCAGCTGCTTCAAACCAGTTAACTGCAACAACAGGATGATTTTTTGTAGCTTTAGTAAAATATTTTTTCCATTCACCTTTACCTTTATAACCGGATTCCTGAATAAATCTGTCAAACTCTGCATTTGTAACAGGATATTTATCAATATAATAGCTGTTAAGGTTCACTTTATGAACAGGTTTTTCATTTTCTTCACCTGTATTGCTGCCCATCCAGAAAGAACCGGACGGTATTAAAACCATATTTTTGGGAGTATGAATTATTTCGGCAAAAGCCTGAAGCATATCCAGGGCATTCTGATATCTGTTTGTGTGTTTCTTATCCAGAGCAGTCATTATAATAGTATCAATAGCTACGGACACTTCCGGTCTTTCTTCTCTTATAGAAGCAAATTTAAAAGGTGTCGGCTTTTTTCCGGCAAGGAGATGGTGCATAGTAGCAGCGAGAGCGTATAAATCAGTAGTTGCCGCCACATAACCTTTATAGTACTCTGGAGGAAGGTAACTTGACGTGATAGCAGTTACTTTACCCTTCTCCTGTCCGAGAACCTTTCTTTTCAATCCTGCATTTAAAAGTACTATCTGCTCATCTGCTTCACTTACCAGTATATTATCAGGTTCCAGATCTATGTATAACACTTCGGGCTCATGTTTATGAAGGTCACCGAGAGCTCCAAGTATCTGAGCTGCCCAGCCCATTACCTTCAATTCAGGAAAACCCTTACCTTCTTTATTCAGCAGTGATAGAAGACTCTCTCCTTCAAAATAATCTGTCACAAGATAACACCGGCCTTTCCCGGCAAAAAACTCTCTGACCTTAAGAAGGTTGGGATGATCTATAGATGCCAGTAAACTGGCTTCCTTTTTAAATTTCATAGCAGCATCCCTGAGTTTTTCAGCAGAAGTTTCAGGTACAATTATTTCATGAATCATACACTGATCCTTCATTTGATTATCTTTACCTTTATAAAGAGCTTCCAGTTCATCAGACCGAAGGGTTCCCGTTACAACATATCTTTTACCTATTACAGTGCCAGCTTTAAGACTACCGGCTTTTACAGTTTTAACCAAAGATATGCCACACTTTGAACATTTCACACTATCTGGCTTATTTTTCGTACTACATTTAGGACAAACTACCGGCATAAATTCTCCTCCTACTAGCTTTTGCAAACATTCTTCATATCATCTTAATTAATATAACGAACTTGACGCCCTTCGGGCGAGTTGTTTAAAGTTGAGACTTAAAATTAACCTTACAACCTCAACTCCCAACTCTCAACCATATAATAAAGTCCTGTACATTTAAATTATCCGGCGAACAGCGACCGGTGAACAGATTTCAACTCATTACTCACTATTTAATAGTTAAGGTATCAAATTCATCCTTGCCATCGTTATTATTTTATGTTTCGGAATATCATCGAGTTTTTTTCTTTTCAAAAAATTCTCAATATAGTCCGGGAAATCTTCTCCTGATATGGCATAGCTCAAAATGATCTCGCTTCTGGTTAATTTTGCTCCTTCACTGTCCAGTTCATCTTCAAATTCTATTCCGTATTTCCCGGAAAGATCTTTAATTCTTTCACCAAAGTTAGTATCTTCATCAAATAATATTTTTTCTACTTCCACATTATATTTTATGAAATCATCTTCCGTTAAAACCTCTTCGTTATCAAAAGCCCCGTTTTTAATCATTTCATCTATTTGTTCCTTGTTCTGAACCACATAATGCCATATAAAACCTGTGAAATAAGAGGCAACTATTTCTGAGACCAGAAAATCATTTATTTCTTCTTCCAGCTCAAATACATCTTCACAGCCTTCTATAATATCAAGGATCTCTGCTTCGTTATTGCTGACTATTTCTATGGCTGTTTCTTCAAGCAAATCAATGAGATCCGGATATTCTTTCATCACTTTATTACATAGGCCTCTATGTATTTTATGATTACTTTTCAATGACGCATCATAATATTTCTCAATAATATCTCTTAAATACATAAGTTTAAACACCTGATTTTTTTCGAAAAATAGCTAAACATTGAAATTCTCCACTTATTATCCCTTTCCTTCTTACATATAAATTTATTTTAATAAATTCATTAAATTTTTCAGTGATTTTATTATTTCCTCTTCTCTGGATAAAATGAAACTGGTAATGCCATACCATCTATTCCCTCTCAATGGCCTGTAAACAAGCCATTCTTCCTCTGCATGTTTTCTTATAATTTCCTGTGAAAGATTTGAAAAAGTATCCTTATATTTTTTTGAAGAAACTAATTTTCTTATGGAATAAATTATCTTTTCAACCTCTCCATTGGAGTTTGAAGTTATTGATGATGTTCTGAAATAAAAATCTATAAATATGGGAAGAGCGTAAACAGAATATCCGCAGAAAGAAGAGGTTATTATTTCCTGCCCTTCAGGCAGTTGTTCCCATAATGCCAGTTCTATACAGGATAATAAAGAGGGGATTACGAGTTTCTCTACCGGTATATTCTTTAAAGACAGGTTTACAAAAGCAACAGTTTCAGCTATTTTAAGAGTATTTACTCTCTGAACATCTGTAAGATTTAAATCTGCAGGTGTACTTTTAATTATTTTTTCAGGCTCTTTAAGATATACATCCATCAGGGGAGCCTGAATAATAAAATTTCCTTCTTTAAATAAAGAAGACAGACCTTCCAGCACTATTGTTCTTATATTTTCATCCATAACTGTTTAAACAGGTTCTCTCTTTCAATTTCAAGAAGAATTTAGAGAGTATAACATATTTTATGTAAACATCAAAAATTATGAGAGCCTCAAGACCTTCACCAGAAGCCATGACCATCCGGCCACCACAAAGAATAAAAATCTGTTCTTCACGTCACGCCTTACTTGTTACGATTCTCATATAAATATTTACTCATTTACAGTGCAAACAAAAAATCCTGCATTGCCGGCTTATCCTCTATCTGTCCGAGATGATTTACTATAACCTGTGTGGTTACTTTTATTTCTGCTTCCGAAAGAGACGTTCTGGTATAGGTATTAACTTCCGATTTTATCAATTTCCCCTCTCCGTAAGCAAAATAGGTAACACCATGCCCGCCTATTGATTGAGTTACACCTTCATCAAAATTAAAATTAACTTCTTCAGTATTTACAATTATTTTAGCACAATCAAAACCATTAAATTTTTCCAATCCTTCGAATTTATAAAAGGTTTTTAACATTGCACCTTTCGGTTGAGAAGGAAGAGAAATTTCTTTTTCACTGTTCCATGTATCTCCCGGATTAATATCCTTTGCAGGAAAGGATGGTGGACTCTGAGGCCCAGTAACAGAAGACTCCATTATTTCTCCGTTGTCGGCCATCTTCATATTAAAGACTTTACCTTTATTACTTATAGAAATCTGATGTCCGTTTTTCCACAGAGAAGAGGAATCTATAGATACTTTTATTTCCATTATTCCATTACTATGAACTTTTACAACATTCTGAGACATAGTCATTTCCATTTTGCTGTCAAGTTTTTCATAGTAATTACCTTCTCTGGCTTCACGCAAAGATTGAACTATAGTTTTATATTTAGAAGATTGCCCGACCGTTAATTTATATTTCAATATCATAAAATAATGTAATCATGGAGAAAATTTATTACCACTATCTCCTTCTTGACAAAAATAAATAAATAAATAGGAAAAGCATAAATATTCTCATAAAAATATAGCAGAAGTAAAAAAGAAAGTCAATAAGCAGTGCAAGGTTTCACTTGAGTTTAAGTAAATATTATAGTTTTTTTATGTAAACAATCAACGATCAGGAGTCATCTTTATAATATTCATAATAATCAATAAATAATTACCGGAACGCAGGCTATGGATATTGTATGTGAGTTTTTTATCTGATACGTTATCTTTACCCCAGGATTGATTGAAAAATAACTCTGGTAATTATTATAACGATTAGTATCCTCGCGTTACGCGTCACGATATATAAGATTTTGCTTACTAATTTATCTGTTACGGCTCTAAGAATGTTCTTCCTCTACAGGTATTACAAATCCGAAGGTACTGCCTTCACCTTCCTTGCTATAAAACCATATAGTGCCACCGAGATCTTCGACCAGCTTTTTCGTGATAATAAGGCCGAGTCCGCTGCCTTCATATGCCCTGGTAGAAGAGCTGTCTGCCTGCCAGAATTCTTTCTGAAATAATTTCTGCTGGTCCTGCGGTTTTATACCTATGCCGGTATCAGTTATAGATATATTGAGATAATTTCCCTTTTTATCGTTATTTTTATTATGTAATAATCCATAGGGATTATTTTTAGTTATTTCCGCTTTTATGGTAATAGTGCCTTCATTACCTGTAAATTTTACAGCGTTACTTAACAGATTATTAAATATATGCTCTAATTCCTCATCTTCAATTAAAATCTTTGAAGGAATATGATCAGACAGATTTGTAAGTATATTCAAATTTTTCTTTTCTATTTCGCCTTTAAAGGTTTTCTTAACTTTTTCAATTGTTTCTAAAAGATTTACCTCTTTAAAAGCTCTGTCTTTTTTTTCAAATTTAATAGATTCAGGTAGTGCCAGAATATTATCAACAGTTTCCCTGAGTCTTGTACTGGCATTATATATATCGTTTACAAGATTTTTTTGTTCTCTGTCCAGTTTTTCATCGGCAAGAAGTATTTCAGAAAAGCCTATAATAAGAGCTACAGGGGTTCTGAATTCATGATTTATATTTGACAGAAATTGCGCCTTTATCTTATCCATACTCTCAAGTTCTGCCTGAGCCTTTTTAAGTTTTATATTGACCAGTTCCATCTGGTTTTTATTTAATTGAATCTCTTCATTTGCTTTTTTTAAAGAATCCAGTTCGTCCTGATTTTTTTTACATTTTGCAATAAGATAATCCATTTGATGCCTGTTTTGCTGGGCTTCATCACGTGATTTCTTAATGGTTTCTGTTTTCGTCTTCAATTCCTCATTAATTTTCTTGATTTTTATATTTGCCAGTTCAAGATTCTCTCTGTCAGTCAGTTCAATTTCATTTTCATCCTGAAGAACAGGATCTTCACTTTTTCTGTTAAATGATAATACAGGAATCAATAAAAAAAACAATATAAGAAGAATTAAGAAAATTTTGGCATAGAGACTCTGCCTGTTTATTTTATAAAAAAAATCCGAAGGGAAAGCACATAGAATTGCATCATGTATGTCTCCCTCCTTATAATTTAAAGGATATATAAAGGCATAATAGCCTGTACCATTCACATTAAAATTATCAAAGCAAATATTATTCTGTCTCAGTTCTTTTATTGCCTCCGAAGAAAGATTATCAGGGCCAAAGCTATTCGGAACCTTCCTGTTATCTATATAAGTTCCTATTTTAGTGTCAATGACAGGAATCTGTTTTTGAATATCTATTTCCGAAAGATTATTACCTACTAAAATAAAACCTTTTATTTTTTCACTGTTAAAAGGCAGAACAGATACTACAGTAAGTCCGCTCTCATGATTGGCCATAACCCGAAGCATTTCCGAAGAATTTTTATTTCCTGACGGAAGCAATTTTTCCATAAAAACTTCATCAATTTCACTGCCGCTTTTATCTATTACAGATCCATTTTCATCAACAAGGAGCGTAAAACTCACCGGGAAAGGGTGTGCAACAAGCCCCTTATCCAGAATATTATCCACATCATTTAAAACACATATAGATATATTAAAAGTCTCTTTCATCTTATTTTCCAGAAAAATCTTACAGAGTGAAAGAATATATTGACTATCTCTTTTATCTTCTTCATAAAAAACAAAGAAAATATAAGAAAAAAGGAAAGCAAAGAGAATTAAAAACAGTAATATTTTGCTCCCTATATTTCCGAACAATTTTCCAAATTTCATTACCTTTCACCTTAAATAACGTTTTATTATGGCTGACATTATTACTGAAATAAGATAATACATATATACTCTCGTTACGCGTAATGCGTGACGGGAGGAAAACGTTTATTACTGAGGTGAGCATAAATAATACATAACTGCTCTCGTGACGCATAACGCGTAACGCGTGACGGTAGGAAGCTCTTTATTATATGCTTATGCTCAGGTCAATAAATACTTATGTTCAGTAAGTGAGTAATGAGTAGTGAGTAAATTATATCGCTCACCATTCACCGGGATGATTATAATTCTTTTAAACAGTATTATATGTTCCACAAAAGAAAGTAACTATAATTATTATAAGGTATCGGCAGGATTTTGCAAGGCCTGAAAAATATAATATATTCTGACGAATTCATAAATAAGAAATTTTTTCATAAAGACTTGACACTTAAAAATAAGTCTACTATACTAATATAGTAGAAGAGAGTATATTACTCTTTTATTTTGGGATAAAATTGAAAATGATTTTCATTTTCAAACAAAAAAAACAAACAATAACGGAGGATTAAATTTATGAAAACTTTAATGGATCTCAGGGCCGGTGAAAAAGCAACTGTTAAAAAAGTGAACGGTCAGGGTCTTCTCCAGAGAAGATTAAGAGATATGGGATTTATAACAGGTGTAACCATAAAAATGGTAAAACCGGCTCCACTTGGAGATCCTCTGGAATTTAAAATAAAAAACTACCATTTATCATTGAGAAAAAACGAAGCTATGACAGTTGAAGTAGTTTAAAGTTTAAAGTTTGGAGTTTAGATGTTAAAGTTTAGAGTTTGGAGTTTATCGTTTCAAACAATAAACCTTAAACAATAAGCCCTAAACCATAAACCTCCAAAGAAGTGATTTACATGTCCAATAATATAACAATTGCCATTGCAGGAAACCCGAACTCCGGAAAAACAACGCTTTTTAATGCCCTTACCGGTTCCAGGCAACATGTCGGTAATTACCCCGGTGTAACAGTTGAAAAAAAAGAGGGAAAATGTAAATATGAAGATACTGAAATCAAGGTAATCGACCTTCCGGGGACTTACAGCCTGAGTCCTTATTCCATTGAAGAAATAGTAACAAGGAACTTTATTATAGACGAAAAACCGGATGTTATAGTAGACGTAATAGACGCATCAAATCTTGAAAGAAACCTCTATCTGGCCTTACAATTTCTGGAACTTGAAATACCTCTTCTTCTGGTTTTTAACATGATGGATTTTGCCACTTCCCAGGGATATAAGATAAACATAAAACTTATAGAAAAACTCCTTGATATACCTGTTGTTACAGCTATAGCCAGTAAAGGAGAAGGTATTGAATATGTAATCAAATCAGCTTTATCACTGGCAAAAAACAAAAAAAAAGCCAGAGGTAACATGATAAAATACAGTAAAGAAATAGATAAATACATAAATATATTATCAAATTTCCTTTCTTCTAATAATGTAACAGAAGGTAGATATTCCGGGAGATGGCTTGCAATTAAATTACTGGAAAAGGACATGGAAATCATAGAGGAAATAAAGAAACATAAATTATCAGAAGAAATAATGGCTAAAGTATCTGAAGCCAGAGAAGATATAAAGAAATTTTTCAATGAAGAGCCTGAAAACATAATATCTGACAGAAGGTACGGCTTTATAAACGGGTTATATAAAGAAACAGTAAGAAGAACAAAAGAAGATAAAATATCTACATCGGAAAAGATAGATTCTGTTTTAACTCACAGATTTTTAGGCATACCGATATTTCTGTTATTTATGTGGCTGGTTTTTCAAATGACATTTACTCTCGGAACCCCTCCGATGGAACTTATAGAATTTCTGGTTGATTCACTCGGAAATTTTATTATACTTCATATGAATGAAGGAATATTTCGTTCTCTTATTGTAGACGGCATAATAGGAGGTGTGGGAGGAGTAATAATATTTCTCCCCAACATAGTATTGCTCTTTCTGGCGATTGCCATTCTGGAGGACACAGGTTACATGGCCCGTGTCGCCTTTATTGTAGATAAATTAATGCATTCCATAGGTCTCCATGGAAAATCTTTCATACCCATGCTTATAGGTTTTGGCTGCAGTGTGCCTGCAATAATGGCAACCAGGACACTTGAAAGCAACAAAGACAGATTGACTACAATACTTATAATACCTCTTATGAGCTGTGGTGCAAGACTACCTGTTTACACATTGCTTATAAGTGCTTTTTTTAGCCCTTCTATGGCAGGAAATGTACTTTTTTCTATATATCTGACAGGATTTATTCTGGCTGTAATCATGGCAAAAATATTCAGAGCACTACTTTTCCCCGGCGAATCTTCACCTTTTGTCATGGAACTTCCGCCTTACAGAGTGCCTACCTTGAAGAGTGTTCTTATTCATATGTGGGAACATGCCTATATTTATCTCCAGAAAGCCGGTACAATACTTCTTGCTATATCTATTCTCATGTGGTTTTTAACAAATTTTCCCGCTACAGGTTCCGTAACAGGCGGTGAAAAACTTGCTTCAAGTTATGCAGGACAGATAGGAAAGGGGATGGAACCTCTTATAAAGCCTCTTGGCTTTGACTGGAAAATAGGAGTAGCACTCTTTTCAGGTTTCGCTGCCAAAGAAGTAATAATATCTACACTCGGTACAATTTATAATCTGGAAGATATTGATGACAGTGCTGTTCCTCTGAGGGAATTATTAAAAAATGACAAACATTTTTCTCCCCTTGTAGCATATACACTTATGATATTTATACTTATATATGTTCCATGTATGGCTACAATTGTAGTGGTATGGAAAGAAACAAATTCATTATACTGGCCTTTATTTATGATAGTTTACACCATTATACTTGCCTGGATTATGTCATTTATCACTTACCAGGGAGGAAGGTTATTACTCTAACGGCCATGACCGGTTCGGTCATAAGCCTTATAACGGTAAATATTTCGCCGGATATAGTAGAGAAGCTTATACTATTTAGCTTTAAACATATTAGTCTGCCTGACTGATGTTCCGGAGAAAAAAATATCACGGCAGCACAGATATATTTTATGAATTATAATGCAAAGTAGCATGATGTAAGCTGTACCTGTTATAAACGTTCCAGTTTAGATTTTTTTCGGAGGAGCGCCAGTCAGGCAGACGGGTATTTACCTATTGTTTAAATTATTCGTTTTACTGACCTGAGCATAAGCATTTAATAAAGGTCTTCCTCCCGTCACGTGTTACGCGTTACGCGTCACGAGAGCATATATTTATTATTTATGCTCACCTCAGTAATTAAAGCAATTTGGTATTAACGCGTTACGATTCTCATATAAAAAGTCTGGAGGTGTATCTTATGTTAGAATATATAATAGTCGGTCTATTGGTAGTAGCATCGCTTATGATTCTGCTGAAAAGCATTATTCATACATTAAATGAAAAATCTGAATGTAAGTGTAATAGTTCCTGTAAAACATGTCATGGAGAACGTAAGGGACTTTAATAAAATAACTACGGTACCATCAGAACGGTTACCGGAATCGCATTACCTGTCACGATAAAAGTGCATATTATTTTAATCTAAAACCTTATTTAAAATATCACTGAGCTCTGATATTTTATAAGGTTTAACAACAACACCCATAAAACCGTATGTTTTAAAATCTGCCATAATGGGGTCATTGGAATAACCGCTTGAAACAATGGCTTTAACTTCAGGGTCGATTTTTTTCAGTTTCTCTATAGCTTCTTTTCCACCCATTCCGCCCGGTATAGTTAAATCCATGATTAAAAGATCAAATGGTTTGCCTTTATCTTTTTCTCTTTTATAAATATCAATCAGTTCGGCTCCGTCTTTTGCAAAATCAGTTTTATATCCAAGCCTTTTAAGTATCATACCGGTAGTCTTCAATACTATGTCTTCATCATCCATAACTAAAATTCTCGTATCCTCTTTGAAGGATTTAGGCTGTGTTCTTGCAGGAGCAGGAGTATTTACATCCAGAGCCGGTAAATAAATATAAAAAACCGTCCCTTTTCCGTATTCCGAATCTGCAGTAATGAGTCCGTCATGTTTTTTTATAATGGAAAATACAGATGCGAGTCCGAGACCGGTACCAAAAGGTTTTGTAGTAAAATAGGGATCGAATATTCTGGGGATATTTTCCTTACTTATACCGGTGCCATAATCTTTTATGCTGATTTTTAAATATTTGCCATCTTTTAAAGGTAAACCGGATAACTCTTCTAAATTTTCCATTTTAATTTCTATTTTTCCGCCATTGACCATAGCTTCTTTGGCATTGATTACCAGGTTGTTAATAACCTGGCTGATCTGGGCAGTATCAATCTCTACAGGCCACAGATCGTCTGATATAAAGAATTCCGGTTTAACCTTTGAGCCGCTGAGAGCAAAATTCGTAGTGTCTATGACCAGTTCGGAAATAGAGGCACTCATCTTGATGGGAGAACCCCCTTTCGAGAAAGTCAGTAACTGACGGGTCAAATTCTTGGCTCTCAAAGAAGCTTTCTCTGCCTCCGAAAGTATCTCATAAAGTTCATCATCAGGCTCTACATACATTTTACCAAGAGAAATATTCCCCATAATAGCTGTCAATATATTATTAAAATCATGGGCAATACCTCCGGCAAGGGTTCCCAGAGATTCAATTTTACTGGCTTTCAGAATTTCTTCTTCCAGTTTTCTCTGTTCTGTTATATCACGGAATACAAGAACAACACCTATAATATTTCCGTCTTTATCAAGTACAGGAGAGCCGCTGTCCGATATGAGCCTCTTTGCCCCATTTCTGGATATAAGTCTTGCCTGACCTGAAATATTTACGATTACTGATGTTCTGATTACTTTTTCAACAGGACTTTCACACAATTCTCCTGTTTTCTCATTTACAACATGAAAAACTTCCCTTATGGACCTCCCGATAGCTTCCTCTTCCTTCCACCCTGTAAGTTCAAGTGCAACTCTATTAATTAAAATAATAGTTCCCTCAATGTCTGTAGTAATGACACCGTCTCCTATTGATTGAAGGGTTACGGAAAGACGTTCTTTCTCAGATGAAAGTGATGTTTCTACCATCTTTCTTTCTGTAATATCATAGATCATAGCTATTTTCGAGATGGATCCGTTTCCATGGAAAACAGGAGTATTAACAATATAGTACCAGTGATTATCAAGGGGACTGAGTAATTCCCATTTTACTGTTTCTCCTTTAAATACTTTATCATTTACACACCACGGACAGACTGTATCCATATTATGAATGGCTTTATAACATTTCTCACCGTTAGCATCATGACCGGTACGTTCAATAAAGCGTTTATTCATAAATTCTACGGAATAATCCTGAGAACATATATAAATTAAACCTTCAAAAGCTTCGACAATAGCTCTGTATTTATCATCGATTTCATCCAGGTTATCTATATTCTTTTTGTTTGTAATATCATGAAATAAAAACTGAATTAATTCCTCATCTTTATCAAGGAGCCATATATCACATAATACCCATTTTGTTCTTCCCGAATGGGTTTTCAGGGGAAATTCAATTGATTTAACACGGCCATCTTTAATTTCCTTGAGAACAAATTCTGAAGGCATAGGAGAAACAAAAAGATTTGAAATATTTTTTCCTGATAAAGAAGATGTATCGGTGTATTCGGCTTCAAGCTCGAAAATCTTCAGGGTACTTCTGTCTATAACCTGTATGGTGCCATCAATTTTACAGGTACATAAACCGACTCCTGCATTTTGCAGTATTTCTTCTCTCTCTATTTGTCTCATAAAACACATCTCTTCTCTAAATAAATACAGTGAAGAGAAAAGAGTAAATAAAAAAATGCAACTCTCCACTTCTCACTTTATATGATAATATCTGAAAAATCATTTGTCAACCTTCATTACATTTATAGTGTATTTCATAACTTATTAGAATTTAATTTGTCGT
>JBEHWO010000124.1:0-16387 GCA_040217695.1 Vulcanimicrobiota bacterium
GGTGGTTCTTCGGGAGGTTCTTCTATAAGAATATCATCTTGCTCCTGAGGAGGTTCTTTCATAACAGGTTTATCTACCTGTACTTCCGGGAGTTTCTTTGTTTCCGTTTCCAGTTGATCCTGAAGTGCCTGGCGTATTTCCAGATCTTCCAGAACCTGGGCTATATGTAATAATTTGTCCAGCAGTTCCTGATTGCCATCATACTGGGCAATCTGTATTTCTTCTTCCAGAATAGTGAAAAAATAGAGATTGATTTTTTTCTTGAATGCCCTGGCAATGCCTACAAGTTCCAGACCTGATGACAAAATTAATTTTTCCAGAATCTTAATCTGAGTCTCTTCGTCAACAGCTTCAACGAGGGGATGTGTTTCTATATGGGCAGATACTTCGATATGGAGAGATGGTTCGATATGAGAAGAGATTTTCTCTTCCTCTATGACTGTATCTGCAGAAGGTATAATTTCCTGTTCCTGTTGAATCGGTTCTTCTATTATTTCTGATACAGGCTTTACATTCAGGTTATCCAGAATTTGAGTTACATAACTTAAATTATCTACTCTTTCCTGATTATTGGCGGCAAGAGCTCTTCTTTTTTCTTCATCGAGCATGTTGAAAAATTGAGGTGTAAATTTTTCTTTATTCTTTTTTACGAGCATAATAAGCTCCATATTTGAAGATGAAGCCAGTTGTTCTAAAAGTTCTGTATCTTCCTTACCGTACAGAGGAGGAATTTCTTCAACAAATTCTTCCTCTGCAATTTGAATGTCAGATTTAGAAACTTCCTGTGTTTCTTCTGTTTCTCTTACCTTGAGATTATCCAGTATTTGAGATATATAACTTAAGCTGTCTACTCTTTCCTTCCAGCCATTCATTAAAGCTTTTTCTATTTCTCCGTCAAGCATCCTGAAAAATGCACCGTTGAGTTTCTCCTTATTCTTTTTTACAAGCATAATAAGTTCCATATTTGAAGACGAAGCCAGTTGTTCTAAAAAATCATCCTTCTGTTCTTCTTCCGGTTCAGAAGAGGAGCCTGCAGGTTCTGACTCCTGCGGAATTTCTTCCTGTGGTTTTATATGCAGGTTATCCAGTATCTGAGAAACATAGGCAAGATTATCGGATCTTCTCTGATTCCCATGCTTGATGGCCTTCTGTTTTTCTTCCTCAAGGAGTATAAAGAAATCACTGTCAAATTTATCTTTAAATTGTTTGACCAGTCCCATTCGTTCCATATCTGAAGCGGAGAGTAATTTGTTCAGGATACTCTCTCTGCTATCGGTCTCTACTGTCCCGGTAAACTCTTCTTCCGGTTCGTCACTTTTTACATCTTTAAAGAAGCTTTCTTTCTCTTCCTGAACTTCTTTAAGGCGGCTTAAAGCTTTCAGAGCAGCATCGCGAACATATTTCTTGTTGTCTCTCATACTGGCCTGAATAAGGCTCTGTACACAGATCATATCACCTGTTTCTCCGAGAGATACAGCTGCTTCTTTTCTATCGTTCGGAAATTCTCCGTTAAGAAGAATATCTATTAATTCATTGACCGATTTTTCTTTTTTCTTCTCTTCTTTCTTTTCTTCTGCTTTTAATATGAGAGATCTATCCACTAAAGAAACCAGAATTTCTTTACAGTTTTTGCAATATAAATCACCGGGCCTGTCTGTTATATATTTATTTATTATAAAGCAGAAAGGGCATTCGAGATCAAAATCTTCAGTAAAATCCTGTTTGAAACTGTCTCCTTTTTTATCAATAAATATTTCTAATTCCATAAGTACTTATGCTATATCTTTCCCTTAAAGATAAAGGCATATTCTCCCTTCTCAAAGATAGATACAAATAAATATTGATGTGAAAATTATATCATCTCACAATGGTAATAGCAATTAAAATTATTTAATAAATAAAAAAAACAGGCCATAAGGCCTGTCTTTTTTATTTATTTCTAAACCGTATTAATACATTCCGCCCATTCCGCCCGGCATTCCTCCGGGAGGCATTCCACCGGGCATTCCGCCTTTTTCCTTTTCAGGAACATCGGTGATAAGGGTTTCTGTGGTAAGTAACATAGAAGCAATGCTGGATGCATTCTGGAGAGCTGAACGTGTAACCTTTGCAGGATCGATTATACCTCTTTCGAACATACTGGTATAATCTCCCTTCTGTGCATCGTAACCATGTCCTACTTTACCGTTTTCCGTATGAATGGCTTTTACTTTCTGAACTATTACAGAACCTTCTTCGCCGGCATTTATTGCAATCTGTCTTGTAGGTTCTTCCAGGGCTTTCTTTACGATATTTATACCAACTTCAAATTCATGGGATTCTTCTTTATTTAAATCTGTCGGTTTTTCAATCTTTTCAAGAGCAGGGAGACAATTGATGAGAACTGTTCCGCCACCTGCTACAACTCCTTCTTCTACTGCTGCTCTGGTAGCAGAGAGGGCATCTTCCATTCTGTGTTTTTTCTCTTTAAGCTCTGTTTCTGTAGCTGCGCCAACTTTTATGACTGCTACTCCGCCTGCTAATTTGGCAAGTCTTTCCTGGAGTTTTTCTCTGTCGAAATCAGAGTCTGATTCTTTTATTGCTCTTTTTATCTGGTCTATTCTGGCTTTAATCTGTTCCGGCTCGCCTTTGCCTTCGATTATTGTGGTATTTTCTTTGGAAACTTTAACTCTTGTGGCCTGACCGAGCATTTCCAGTTTTGTATTTTCCAGTTTAAGACCGAGTTCTTCGGATACTACCTGACCCTTTGTGAGTATGGCTATATCTTTCAGCATTTCTTTTCTTCTGTCGCCAAATCCGGGAGCTTTTACTGCCACACATGTGAGAGTGCCTCTGAGTTTGTTGACTATCATTGTTGCAAGGGCTTCACCTTCAACGTCTTCACTTATTATAAGAAGTGGTTTGTTGTGTTGAACGATAAGTTCGAGTATTGGAAGAAGATCGTTTATGGCAGATATCTTCTTTTCACAGATCAGAATATATGGCTCTTCAAGAATGGCTTCCATGTTTTCAGGATCTGTTACCATATAAGGAGAAATATAACCTTTGTCGAACTGCATACCTTCTACCTGTTCAAGGCTTGTTCTCATTGTTTTGGATTCTTCTACTGTAATGACTCCGTCTTTACCTACAGCTTCCATTGCATCTGCTATGATATTACCGATAGAATTATCGTTATTTGCAGCAATTGATGCAACCTGGGCTATTTTTTCTCTTGTTTCTACATTTACGGAGAGTTTCTTTATTTCTTCTACAACTACTTCTACAGCTTTATCTATACCTTTCTTTAAACCCATCGGGTTTGCTCCTGCTGCTACGTTTTTCATACCTTCTCTTATCATAGCCTGGGCAAGAACTGTTGCTGTAGTTGTGCCGTCACCGGCGACATCGTTGGTCTGGGATGCTACTTCTTTTACAAGCTGTGCTCCCATATTTTCAAAGGGATCTTCCAATTCTATCTCTTTTGCCACTGTAACACCATCTTTTGTTATTACGGGGGAACCGAATTTTTTGTCTACTACCACATTGCGTCCGCGGGGACCAAGGGTAATTTTTACAGCATCTGCCAGAGCATTTGCTCCGCGTTCTAAAGCTCTTCTTGCTTTTTCATCATATACTATTTGTTTTGCAGCCATAATATTAATCCTCCTTCAAAATAATAAATTTATTTAACTATAGCCAGTACGTCTTTTTCACTGAGTATAAGATATTCTTTGCCGTCTATCTTTACTTCTGTTCCGGAATATTTTCCATATATAATAGAATCTCCGATTTTTACCTGCATCGGGAGTTTCTTACCTTCTTCAGTGAGTTTTCCTTCGCCTACGGCGAGGACTTTACCTTCCTGTGGTTTCTCCTTAGCAGTATCAGGCAGATATAATCCGCTTGCAGTTTTTTCTTCGTGAGTTTTTGGTTCTACTATTAATCGATCTCCTAATGGTACTAAATTCATAATTCAAACCTCCTTTAATTTTTGGCAGTCTTATTGTTTGATTGCTAAGTAAAATGTATTTTAAAATATGCTCACGAGAAAATCAAGTCTATTTTTTAGAGATTAAAATTAATTTTCTCTATTTTTCTTTAATTTTCTCTATTTTTCTTTAATTTTGTCAATTAAAAGGTTTAATTGCTAAAATTTTAAGTGAGCAATATAAATAACAAAACAAACAGGGGCGCAAGATTGCGCCCCTGTTGTTAAATTCGACCGGTTAACCTTTTCTGTACCATGGCGGAGGAAGAATAAGAGGCTGTAAATTTGTTTCGGTGCTTCTCTGCATTTCCACTTCTTTGATGAGTATTGCAGGAGATATGGTGGAAACAGAGATAAATCCCGACTCGGCGCCGCAGAATGCATTTACTCTTTTATAATCGTTGCCTGTGGCAAGAATTTTCTGCACACTCGTAAGGGGGGTGCCTATAAACTCCGTTCCTCTCACCAGAGTTTCTTCTCCTGACGACGGATCCACTCTGTACACCACAGTGGGCTGGCCCTTGAAGGCCTGGAAATTATATTTATTCGTATTTGTTTCTCCGCTTTTTGCTTCCTTTATGATTAAACCGAATTCCTTTCCCTGAGCTTTTATTTCCTGAATTAACATTTCTTTCAGCTTATCATAACTGTATTCAAGGGAAGATGTTATTATGAAATTGGACATTCTGGCTATGGGGTCTTCATGGTACGTTGCCCTGGCATGTCCGTTGGAATGTTTAAAATCCTCCACTACTGCCCTTGAGAGAAGGAAATTTTTCAGGATCCCCTTTTCTATAAGGCAGACTCTCTGTGCCGGTATGCCTTCATCATCATAGGGATAATATCCCAGAAGACTCTGGCCGTTAAATTCCTTCATAAGAGGGTCGTCATGAATGGATATGAATTCAGGTAATATTCTGGTTCCGATTTTACCTTTAAATGTCTGTCCTTCTCCCGGACTCAGAAGTCTTTCTCCTTCAAGCCTGTGCCCTATGGCTTCATGAAAGAATATACCCGATGCGGAAGGAAACAGTATTGCAGGCCCTACATAGGGTTTAAGAACTTCGGCTTTCTTCAGTTCACATAGTTCACTGATAATAGTTTCTATCTTTTTTTCAATAAAATCTTCACAGGGAAATTCTTCCAGATTTATAAATATATCGTTCCAGTCTCTTTCTACAAGCATTCCGTCTTCTGCAAGTCCCTGGACTACTATTCTTATACCTATATTTGTTTCCTTTGAACTGATTTCGCTTCCTTCTGTATTAACATAATATTTATGAGCATCTCTTGCATTGATGGAAATAAATGAATTGTTTACTTCTTTATATTTCTTGAGTCTTGCAGAATGTTTTTTTACAAGATTTTTCCATTCCTTTACAGGCAGTTTTAATTCAGGCATTTTTTCTTTGTTTACAGAAGGCTTTTCGATTGAAAAATCAAGCTTACCTTTATGAATCAACACTTCTTTTATCATCTGGCTTTTCTTCTGATAATACTCCATTAAAGCTTCCTTGTATTTGCAATCGGTAAGGCGCCAGAGAGTATGTTTCAGTCCATCGGAAGAGTTACCTACAGGAGAAGGAATCCATGAATAGGAATCGTCGGAAGTGGAATTTTTATAAAGGCCTCCGCTTATAGTATTATCAAATTCATTGGAGCCAATTCTCACCTCTGCATATATGCCGGAATTATTATTGCTGTTTGCTTCAAACAGGTCACCGTACTTACCCCATATTGTCGTATCAAATGTATTTCTGTACAGGTAACTTATAAAAAAGGGAGACGGATTATCTTCAAGGGTTAATTTTCTGTAAGACCTGTAAAGTTCTGCTTTTAATGTTTTTAAAATATTGCTCATAATTTTTTTATAATCCTTTATTTATGGTAAGAGTCCATCAATTAACTATCAGCGACCGGGGGACAGGATTAAAGGATTACCGGGATTAAGAATTTCACCTGGAGTAAGGTTGTTTTATCATCCTGGTAATCCAAAAAATCCAGTAATCCTGGTCAAACTTCAATTTTTTCCAGAGCTTTCTGAGCTTCTTCTCTGACTTCGGAATAATTGTCTTCCAGAAGCTGGCTGAGAGCTTTTTTGGCTTCCATATATTTCAGTTCACCCAGAATTTCACAGGCAGTCTGTCTTACAGTAGGTTTCTGATCTTTCAGAGCTTCTATGAAAATAGAAGGATCAACATGTTCCCCTGTCTGCCATAAAACCTTTATGGCAGTTGCCCTTACTTTGGGAGATTTGTCTTTTACAGATTCCTGGAATAAGGATAATCTCTCATTACATTCGATTTTTCCCAGGGCAATTACGGCAAGCCTTCTCAGGTCTTCGTCTTCATCCGAAAGAGCTTCTATTATTACTGATTTGGTCCTCATATCACCTGTTTTACAGAAAACTTCCATGATACGTTTTCTGCTGAGAATATTGCCTTTATAAGATTCTATCAGTGATGGTATTGCCATGTCACCCAGTTTAATCAATGCATCGAGAGATTGATTGTAAAGATTGGATGGATCATTCTGAAGGGATTTAATAAGATAAGGAATTGCTTCTTCAGACGGCACTCTGGACAGAATTTCTATAAGTATACTCCAGCTCTGCTGTTTTACAAGACGGTTAAAATACTGCTTCTCATCCATAGCTCTGATAATCACGGGAATAATATCTTCTTTACCCATATTACCGAGTATTTTTACTATTATTTTCCTGCATTCCCAGTTTCTCTCTCCATGTTTTGCCATGGCTCTGCATTCGGCAGTTTCCTCTTCAAGTAATTTGATCAGAGGTTCTTTAATCTCCGGAGGAGAAAGTTTCTCGAAAACTGTCAATATTTCCCATCTTATATCTTCATATTGCAGTAATCCCAGGAGACAGCTTACTACCATATGCCTGAAATTAATATATTTAATAGATTTCAGAGATTCTAAAACAGCTATTTTAACTGCTCTGGAATTATCTTTTATACTTTCAAGAAGTATCGGGGTTATAGCTTCATCTTCAAGATAGCCAAGAGATTTTATTATTTCTTCTCTTTCTCGTTCATTGCTTTGCTTTATTTCTCTGGTAATATGTGATTGTATTTCAGGAATATGTATATATTTTTTTAATCCCTGCGCGGCCAGTCTGACAATAGCATTGTTCTGTTCTCTTAAAGATCTGATCAGAAAAGAAGCTATCCCGGGAGATGCAAAATCTTCCATTGCACATATAATTTCTTTGTGAAGGTCTTTATTTTTATTTACTTCTGTCATATTTAACAGCTCGTCCATAGCTTCTTCCGACCCTATTTGACCGAGAATTTTTATAATTAATTTTATTTTATCAAGTTCTTCTTCACTTTCATTTATTCTTTTTAATTCTGTAACACTGATACTACCGAGTTCCTGCAGGATAAATATAATTATTTTCTGTTTCTTCGGATCTTCCTGATCTTCATATAAATCCATTAACATAACTACAGATTCCGGTCTTTTCAATTTTATGAGGGTTTTTATGGCTAAATCCTTAAATTCCTGATTCTGTACATTATCTTCTTTCGTTTGTTTTTTTCTGGAAGTTTTTTCACAGATTCTCTTTATATCATAATCGTAAAATTTTACTGTTTCCAGAGCATCAATAATAGGAGGAAGAATTTCCGGCGCAGAAAGTTCAGAAAGGACTTTCAGAGCTTTCAATCTGGTATCATAATCTTCGTTGTCCAGTAAAGTTCCCAGCTCTTCAATTGCTTCACACCTGGTATTATGTTCCATTTTTTTTAATATCTTCGGTATTTCCTTTAGATAGTCACTCTTGTTTAGCTTATCTATAATTTTTATCATTTTTTCTTCCATAAATTTTTACTCCTATTAACCAATAATCCGGAATTGACCTTTATTGATGTTCTTCTTAATCTTCTTTTATTACACCAAGTTTGACCAGATCTTCGTAAATTTTATTGTTGTTATCTTCTATTATTCTTTCCAGAGCAAATGTGAGGTAATCTTCAATAGCAGCTATGGTTGTGGCATGAAATACCTCCTGTATGGCTTCTATACATATATTATCCAGTTCTACCTTCGGAAAATTGCTTTCTATATTTTTTAATAATTCCGGTAACATAACACTTCTGAACTGTGCTATATATTCTTTTGTATCCAGTCCTATTTTTGCCATAATAATTCCTCCTTAAAAATGATCGTTAAAAATTTTCGTTAGAAAGTAAACTTTTCCTGCTTCCTTTTACAGTTGATTTTTAATTCCCCTGACCGGTGACGCGTCACGCGTTACGGGAGAAAGGATTTTATTTACTGACTTTTATGTTATAATTATTTTACTATCTTTTATATTTTTGTTTCTGTATTGTATTTAACGTTAAATAGGAATATTTTTGTGAAAGTGAGGTTTATTGTGAAAATTAAAGAGAAAATATATATCCACAGCCCTATGCATATAGTCTGGAATTTTTTTAACAGGGAAGAAGAAGTAAAAAAATGGTGGCATGTAGAATTCAAAGAAGGAAATATTTTAGAAGACAATTCAGGCTTCTCCGGCCATATGATTGATTTCGATAAAGGAAGAAAAATTTCTTTTTCATGGACATGTGCCGGATGGCCATGTGAGACGACGGTTACTATAAGCACATATCCCGAGCCGGCAGGAACTATTCTGGAAATAACGCAGGAAGGATGGGAAGATTTCCCTGAAAAAGAAAGAGAAGATTTTATGTCATTCAGCGGGACATACTGGCATGGATTGCTGAAAGATCTGAAAAATCTCGCAGAGGGGAGAGCTATGGCATAATTTGCTTCTCAACACTTCAGCCTGTAAAGCTGAAGTGTTGAGAAGACGTTTATTTTTTACAATATTCCTCCCATGTTTCAGGGTTTTTATTGAATGAGAGTATAAATTCCGAAATTAATTTAATTGTATTTTCCACATCCAGAAAATCTACCATTTCTACAGGAGTATGATAGTACCTTGTAGGAATGGTTATAACACAGGCAAGAGCACCTGTTTTAACTACTGTGAACAGATCCGTATTATTCGATGTATTGTCAGGATATAACTGGTATGGTATGGAATTTTCTTCTGCTATTTCCATAAGCCTGTGACCAATGAACCTGTTGTTGCAGAGACCACGGCTGATTACAGGGCCTTTTCTCATGGATATATCAGGTTTTTTTGTTTTATCCGTGCCGGGATAATCGGAAGCAAGCTCAATATCTACTATTATTGCTATATCAGGTTTTAATTCCTCTGATTTCAGTTTTGCTCCCAGGGAATTTACCTCTTCCTGTACAGATGTTACCGCAAAAATACATGGTTTGAGTTCCCTGTCTGAAAGTTCCTTCAGAACTTCTGCAATGGCAAAACAGCCTATTCTGTCATCAAGACCGGGGGATACAAGACAGTTGCTTCCTGTTTCAAAGGGATTGCTTTTTATTGCCACATAATCTCCTACTCTGACCTTTTCTTTTACTTCTTCCGGAGAAGAAGCTCCGATATCTACAAACAGTTTGTTCAGGGTCAATTTATTTCCTTCGTCTTTATTATAAAGTTCTTCTGGAAATGTTATAATACCCGGTATATCCCCATGCTTTAATGTCATAATAGAGACTTCCCTTGCAAGAAGTGACTGAGGATAGTTATAGCCAAGGGTTTTGAGATAGATAAATCCGTTGTCATCTATATAATTTACCATGAGTCCTATCTGATCCATATGGGCTATAAGCATAATCTTCGGATAACCTTTTCCGTTTAATTTTGCTATCCCGTTGTAATAATTATCGGTAAAAACTTCATCTGAAAAATTTTTTACATAATTTTTCCATACATTCTGAGCAGGAAGTTCATAGCCAGGAAGTCCCGGAGTTTTAAGAAGTTCTATTAAGAATTCTTTTGCTTTTGTATCTATCATAAAAAATGCACCTTTCTTTTTTTGGCGTGACGCGTGAAGCGTAATGCGTATCATGTTTATTATATTACTTGGTACCGTAACAGATAAATTAGTAACCAAAATCTTATATATCGTGACGCGTAACGCGTAACGCGTCACGCGTGACGGGAGCAAACCCTTTATTACATGCTTATGCTCAGATCAGTAATGGAGGCGATAATTTATTATATCATAAAGTTTATATTATTTATCAGTGATTTTAATTACAGGAACAGATAGATTTCGAGAAATATTTGACTAATTTTCTATTTTCGATTAAGATATTTCTATGATTAAATTTATACGGTGTCACGCATTACGCATTACGCATTACGCGTCACGCGTCACGCTCCTGAGGCAGGTAATAACATGATTGAATTGATGCCCGGAACTTTATTGAACAACACCTATACTGTAATCAAACTGCTTGGTAAAGGCGGAATGGGAACAGTTTATCTCGTGGAAGAAGTCGGCCGCCCTCAGAACAGATATGCCGTCAAAGAACTTATTGCTAATCTGAATGATCCTGAAGAAGAACAGATAGCTTTTCAGACTTTTCAGACTGAAATAGCATTTTTAGGACAGTTGAATCATCCCCAGTTACCGAGATTTTATGGTACTTTTACCCACTGGAACAGAAACTATCTTATTATGGAATTTGTTGAAGGAGAAAGTCTTGAAAGTATAATACAGAAGAAAAAAGGTCCTCTTCCTGTTGATGATGTTATATACTGGGGTATAGAAATAGCAAAAGCTCTGGATTATCTTCATACTCAGAGTTCAGGTCCTATAGTTTATCGTGATTTGAAACCGGCCAATATAATAATCAGCCCTTCCGGTTCTGCCAGGATTGTAGATTTCGGAATTGCCAGAAGATATGATCCCTCTAAAATTACAGATACTCTCAGATTTGGAACACCGGGCTACGCAGCTCCGGAACAGTTTAAAGCCTCTAGGCTGGGACAGTCGACACCTAAATCTGACATATATGCTCTGGGAGTCATACTATTTCAATTACTTACAGGTTATGACCCTACTGTTACTCCTTTTCATTTTCCCCCTGCGAGACACCTTAACCCGCAGATAACACCGGAACTTGAAAAAATAATAAATAAAGCACTTCAGAAAAAAGCTGATGACAGATATGAAAATATGGCAGCTTTCAGAGATACTCTGTCCATGTACAGCAGAGGCACTTACAGTCAATCTGTATCTCCCGCTGCTGCCAGAGGACCTTACGGACAATCTTTCTCTCCTCCTTCTGTAAGAGAAGAAAGACACGACTATATGGATAGAAGAGAAAGGGATATAAGCGCTCTTATAAGGCAGGATGTCCCGCCTCTTAAATTATCAACAAAGGCTGTCACAGCTATCGGTATGTCTATTTTTACATTCTGTGCTATTTCAGGCCTTACATTTCTTTCTACTATATCTGCCTTCGGCCATCTGTTTCCCGAACATATTCCTGTTATTATCCTTGTAGGTCTGGTACCGGCACTGATAATTTTACTCGTAATTCTCATTTCCAATTTTAGATTTTATTAGGAGTGAACAAAAATATGACGTGTCAAAAATGCGGCTTCCAGAATAACGATGCTGTTAAATTCTGTATTGAATGCGGAAGTCTCCTGGAATATGATAGCTCTGATTTTTATGATACAGATGAGAAATCAGGCTATCCCGAACAGGCGGGTTATCCCGAACAGGCGGGTTATCCTGAACGGACCGGTTATCCCGAACAGGCCGGTTATCCTGAAAGAGATAACTTCGCGAGTGGAATGGCCCGGGGGTATAGTATTGTCTGCAATACATGTCTTCCCTCGGGAAATGATCCAAAACTTGTAAACATGGCAAGAGAAGGATGGAACTGGGGCGCATTTTTTTTTACCTGGATATGGCTGGTCTGTCATAATATGGTTCCTTTTGGAATAGGTCTTTTACTGGCCTCGTTTTTTTTCGGTCCTCTGAGTTTAATTGCTTCTTTTTATCTGGGAGCAAAAGGAAATGAACTGGCCTGGACTTATAAACCTTTCAGGAATTTGCAACATTTTGAAGAGACGGAAAGGGTATGGAGCAGATGGGGACTTGGTCTGTTTCTGGTAAGTATGGGTGGAGCTTTGATTTTTCTTTTCCTGGCCATGTTTTCGGGATTACATTAGAATGCGTGGTGCGTAACGGGATGAAAGATTGAGAGCAATTGTTTTATTGTTATGATTAAGATATAATTACAGTGAGATATAAAACGCGTCACACGTCACGCGTCATGCGTTACGATTTATAAGGAGGTTAAAAAAATGAGAAAATTTTCTATCTTTTTTCTTTTAGTATTAATTATAGCTTTTTTACCCGGATGCAGTAAAACTGCAGATGTGCCTCAGCCTTTAGAGACCGGGGGACAGGAAAATTTATCTTTTATTCCCGGTGAAATTCTGGTGGATTTCAGAGATGATATTACCGACGCAGACATGCAGAATTTCAGAAAAAAATATAATTTAGGTGAACTAACCCTTAACAGTAAATATTCGGAACATGAAAAACTTATGAGGGTAAAAGTAAATGACAGCGAGGTAGAAGCTGTTATAGAAACACTGTCCCGTGATTCTATGGTGGAATATGCCGAACCTGATTATATTTATTATGCTTACAGTGCCGTTCCGAATGATCCTCTTTATAAATATCAGTGGCATATGGATCAGATAAAAGTAAGAGATGCATGGGATATAACTGCAGGTGAAGATGTAATAGTAGCAGTTATAGATACGGGGGTGGCCTACCTGAATTATGATAAATTTCACAGAGCTGAAGATCTCGAGCATACAATTTTTACCGAAGGCTATGATTTTATAAATGACAGATCTCAGGCATGTGACGATAACTGCCACGGCACTCATGTGGCAGGCACTATTGCTCAGACCACCTATAACGGTAAAGGTGTTACAGGTATTGCCTATAACTGTAAAATAATGCCCCTTAAAGTGCTCAGTGCCCAGGGGTTCGGAAGCCTTGCAGATATTGCCGATGCTATCAGATATGCAGCAGATCACAATGCAAAGGTTATAAATATGAGTCTCGGAGGACCTTTCAGTAGCAAGATCCTTGGCTCTGCATGCACCTATGCCTATAAAAAAGGTGTTACCATCGTATGTGCTTCAGGTAACAGCAGTTCAACCCGTATAGGATACCCTGCCGCATATCCTGAATGTATTGCCGTATCTGCCGTAAGATATGATAAGGAAATTACTTTTTATTCAAATAAAGGTAAAAATATTGACATAGCGGCACCGGGAGGAGATCTCAGGGTAGATCAGAACGGTGACGGCAAAAAGGACGGAGTCCTTCAGAATACTATCGGAAGAATGAATCCTTCTACAGACGATTACTATCTGTTTCAGGGTACATCCATGGCATCGCCTCATGTGGCAGGAGTCGCGGCAATGGTCGAGTCTCTCGGTGTTACCAATCCTGAATCGGTAGAACAGATACTTAAAGACTCGGCAAATAAAAATGTCCCTAAAGATCTTGATACCGGTTACGGTGCGGGTATTGTAGATGCAAAAAGTGCAGTCATGCATGCCGGACTTCTGAGAGGGTTTGTAAAACTCCTTTTCGGTATCTTCCTTCTGACAGGTTTATTCTATGTATTTCAGAATAAATATAATGTAAAGAGTGCTCCTTCATCACCTCTGTTCTTTATAGGAAATATTACGGGTTCGAGCGGACTCTTTTTCCTTCCTTTCTTCGGCATAGCCGTTCCTTTATATAAACAGATAATCTGTTCAGGATTTCCTCAGTGGGAAATAGCTTTCTTCGGAGCATCATACCATATGACACCGGTTTTCTACAGTGCTCTTTTCCCTTTGATTTTAACACTTCTTCTGGGAAGACTCCCTCTGGTTAATAAATTAATCATCGGCTTTAATGCAGGCGTGGCAGGACATCTTCTCTATGCGGCACTGAGCAATGACGCCACAATGGTCTGGATACCGCCGGTACTTGATAAGATATGGCTTATTGGTAATTGCGGAATATGTCTTCTTCTGGCATGGTTTATTGTAATTCTCTCAAACAGCCGGAAGATTAAAGAATCTAAAGAAACATAGATTTAGTATGGTGAGCATAAATAATACATTCTGCTCTCGTGACGCGTAACGCGTAACGCGTGACGGGAGAAAGACTTTTATTACATGCTTATGGTCAGGTCAGTAATATAAAAACAATGGCCGGTTCTCATCTGGCCATTGTTTTTACCAGGAAGGTGATGATTGTGGAGCAGTTTCAGGAAAATGCCCTTAAAAGAGTCTATTTTAATGTTGTTGTTATGTGGGTGATATTTCTCGTAAGTATATTTTTATACGGTGTTCTTGTGTATATATGGGAGAAAAAACTCTCTCCTTTGCCACCAATCGAGAGCATTAAACAGGATATGAAAACCACCTTTGTTATAAGTTTTGCCTTTTTAAGCATCTCTCAGATGTTTGTCTGTGCTTTCCTCCAGAAAATGCTGTCAAATACGGAAAGTATTGCACAAAAAATAAAAGCCACTCCTGACACGGTTACAATAGGAGGGGCTTTAATGAGTTCTTTTATTATTAATCTTGCTTTTAGGGAATCTATTGCTATATACGGATTGGGTCTATATATGATTTTTCATTCAGTCCATCTCTTTTATTACTTTGCAATACCGTCTTTTTTCCTGATCCTGATAGCCCGTCCTTCTTTTGATTCATGGAAAGAACAGGCAGATCTGGTTCTTCGCCATATGCCCGAAGCAAGGATTTTTGGTGAGTTGTGAGTAGTGAGTAGTGAGTAGTGAGTAGTGAGTAGTGATCAGGCATAACCTGTGCGTTATGCATCACGCGTCACGATTTTATCTTCCCCAGATTTATCTTCCCCAGAGCCTTTCTGGCAGCATCTCTTAACTCAACCGGTTCATTTACATCATTACCGGTATCTTCCAGAGGTTTTATTCCGTCTATGCTCCCTGTTTTACCCAGGGCTTCTGCTGCAGCCACTCTGACTCTTATACCGGCACCTCCGTAGCCTTTCATTGTTTCAATCAACATGTTGACCGGGCCGGCATCTCCGATATCTCCGAGCGCTTTTACGATTTCAATGCGAACCTTTTCTCCTTCGTTATGACGAAAAACCTTCATAAGAGGTTCTGCGGCTTCTCCGGCTCTTATTTTCCCCAGAGCTTTTATGGCACATATTTGAGCATCATGTCTGCCGTATTCCAGTAATTCTATGAGAGGTTTTACTGCTGCTTCTCCCATATTCGCCAGAGCTTCTGCCGCAAAATCCGCATTTTTATAAGCAGAAATTCTATTTCGAACAAATTCAACAAGAGGTTTAACTGCGGTAATGTCTCCTGTTTCTCCGATGGATCTCACATCCCGTTCCCATATAGCCGTATCATTGTCTGCGGAAAGACTTTTTATGCAATTGTTAACCATCTCTTTTAATAGTTTGACTGATCTGTTTCTTACTTTATTGTCTTTTGTCGAATTTTTAACGGCTCTTACGGCAAGAGGTTCATTGTAAAATTTTGCAAGGCTTTCTATAACTTGTTCCCTTATCTTCGGATTTTTGTCTTTCAGAAGTTCAATCAGCGGATTAATACAGAGAGTATTACCTGTAAATCCGAGTATTTTTATTGCTGTCATTCTGTCCTGTGTGTCGTGATTCAGTTTCTCCGTGAGAGGCACTGTCAATTCATCTTTTAAAGATAATGCAATTTTTTGAATTTCTTCTTCTCTGTACCGTGAAAGTAAAGGAATAGAAGCTTCTGTAATGGTTTTTACCCTGAGAGCATTGATGGCACTTTCTTTGACATGTTCATCTTTATCATAGAGGAACATATTTATGAGCGGTTCTGCCGCACTGACATCACCTGTTTCCCCGAGCGCATGTGCAACATATTTTCTTATTTCACTGTCTTTATCTTTTACCATAAGAATCAGTGGTTTTACAGCACTTCTGTTACCTGTTTCTCCAAGGGCAAAGATTACATTTTTTCTGATATTTCTGTCTTTATCGTGAAGATGTTTTATCAGGATTTCAGCAGAAGCATCACCTGTATTTATAATGGCTTTTAAAGATTTTTCTCTTACCGGCTGTTCTTTATCTTTCAGTTTCAGAATTAAAGGTTCCACTGCCTGCCTGTCTTTTATTTCTCCCAGTATTTCTGCCGAAATTTCCCTTATGGAAGGGTTTTTATCTTCCAGTGATTCAATCAGATAAGGTACAGCATTTTTATTGAATTTTCTTATTACTTCCTTTGCTTTTATACGAACTTCTGATGAATCATCTATAAGAAGCGGTATTGCCGGTTTTACGGAGGCAGTATCGCCTGTGTCTCCGAGAACAGTTAAGACGTTTTTTCTCACAGTTGAAGATTTGTTGTTCAGTTCTTTTATAAGAGGCTCTACAGAAGGTTTTCCTGCCTTTACAAGTGCTTCCATAGATGATTGCTGAACAGAGGGATATAAAT
>JBEHWO010000125.1:0-16368 GCA_040217695.1 Vulcanimicrobiota bacterium
AGTGAAAAGTGAAAAGTGAAAAGTGAAAAGTGAAAAGTGAAGGGTGGAAAGTGAAAAGTGAAGGGTGGAAAGTGAAAAGTGAAAAGTGGAAAGTGAAGGGTGGAAAGTGAAAAGTGAAGGGTGGAAAGTGAAGGGTGAAAAGTGAAGGGTGAAGGGATGCCTTACCCGTCACGCGTTACGCGTTACGCGTCACGATTATAACGCATCACGGAATCACCCGTCACGCGTTACGGGTTATGACAAAAAATTCAGTAAAGGAGATGAACCATATGTTACTTTTATTTCGTTCTTTCAGCAATACTCCCTATATATATGATTCGAATACGAACGATATGTTTAATATAGATGAAAATGTATATGAAAAACTTCAGGAAGTAAACGGGCATATAAGCGAGTTGAAAGATGAAAAGATAAAAAAATCCTGTGAGGAAGCAGGAATAACTGACTCTATATTACCACTTCAGGATCCGGAGCTTTTCAAAAAAGATATGGAAGAAATGAACCTTGGTTTTACCAAACTTACTCTCGGTATAACTCATAGCTGTAATCTTCGCTGCAGTTACTGTATTTATTCCGGGACGTTTCAGGATGAGAGAACTCATGAAAGTAAACATATGTCCCGGGAAATGGCAGATAAAATAATAGATACCTTCTTCATAAAGACGGAAGAGCCTGAAAAACAGCCACAGGTTGTTATTTTTTACGGAGGAGAACCTTTTATGAATTTTCCTGTCTTAAAACATGTTACAGAGAGAGTCAAACGTTTAAATGAGAAGACAGGATTTTCCGTTACCACAAATGGTATGATGCTGAAAAAAGCTGATATACTGGATTTTATAGTAAAGAATAATTTTTTGATGAATATAAGTTTTGACGGCCCTGTCCAGGATCGCGTGAGAATTGATGAAAAAGGTAACGGTACGTTTAATGCCCTTATATCGATTCTTGAATCCATAAAGGAAAAATACCCTGAATATTATGAAAAAAATATCGGATTTAATGTTACTGTAACACCTGCAACAGATCTGCCGGAAACTGTTGCCTTTTTTCACAGTAATCCCTTATTTAAGAATAAAAATTTAAATGTTATAAGACACTATGATCCTGATAATGCCTTCTGCAGAAAATATGACCTTATGGAAAATCAGGAATTATTGAAAGGAGATTTCGAAAAACTCAGGAAAGAATATCCGGAAATCTATAAAGAAAATCCTTCTTTTCATAACGGATGTTATCTTTCCTCAATGGTTCAGGTAAACCAGAGAGCCATGGGAAACAGAGGATTTCTGCCTCTTAATTCCTGCTGTTATCCCGGATTGAATACAGTCTTTGTAGATATAAACGGTAACTGTTTTGCCTGTGAAAGAACAGAACATGCTCCTGTAGGCCATATAGATAAAAAACCTGTTGATGATGAAATAGTAGAAAAATATGTAAAAACCTATTATGATATTGCCAGTAAACACTGTCCTCAATGCTGGGCATCACATCTGTGTTCCAAGTGTTATTCTCATGTAAAGAGAGGAGAAGTAACGGAAAAGAATTTTCTTGAATACTGTGATTCTTTCAGAAAATCAGTAAAATCGTCTCTTGAGCTTTTTGCCACTATTAAAGAAAAAGATGAGACTGCTTTTGATGATATTAAGGTAATTACTTCTATTAATGATTAATCATTGAGTGGTGAGTGAAATATGAGTTTTGCTCACTACCTATTTGCCGGGGTGAGCATAAATAATACATACATGCCCTCGTGACGCGTAACGCGTAACGCGTGACGGGGAGGAAAAATTTTATTATATGCTTATGCTCAGGTCGGTAAAACGGAGGAAAAAAATGACAGACGAATTAAATACTGCAATTGAAGAGTTCTGCTGTTCAGTTGAACCTTTTCTTGACATAGTTTATCCGGGCGATCCGAAGTTTATACGTCATGAAGGTCGGCTTGTTCTTGAGGATAAACCTGTGCCATGTATTAAAAAAGATGCTAAAAAAATGGCATGTTATGAAAAATTATATGCTCTTATTGCAGATGATGAGGATTTCAGGTTTGCCCATAAAAAAGCCGGTTCATGGGGTAAACCTGACGGAATTATTGAAGAGATGGTTAAACGATCTTTTAATAATGGAAAAATTGATTCATTACTTGCTATAACCTATATTCAGAATTTTGCTAAAACTCTTTCGATGAAGTATTTAGATTATACAATCTTCAGGCGTATTCTCGGGATTGAAATGACATGTGATAGAATTGAACTTGAACCGGATGTAGTTCTGGTCAGACTTACGGAAAAAGAACTGAATGAGAGAATGCCGAATATGTCTATGATGGAAATAGGTATGCCTTATATAGATCTGACGCAGCATATGGCAGAACTGAGATGTACTGTTCAGGTTAAAAATAAAAAACTTTACTGGCTTAACCCTCCGAAAGAAATAAAAGAAAATCTGTTACATATGTGTGATATAGTTTTTTCATCTTTAATACTGTATAAAGCAGGCATGATGGAATCAGGACCTTATTTTTTCAAGATAAATCCTGAAGGAGGGGAAGATTTATTTGAATATATTCCTCTGACCTATCAGTTTTTTCTGCCTCTGTTCCCTGGAAAAATTTTTATAAATGAAGAGGATGTGGAACCGTTAAAAACTTCATACAGAGCAGTAAAGAAAATCTGCAGTGAAACAGGTGTTCTTTATTCTGCTCTGAAACGTTTTATCCTTGGCACTAACAGAGTCAGTCCTGAAGATAAGCTTGTAGATTATGTAGTTGCCTGGGAGTCACTCCTTCTTACCGTTGATGATAAACCTGTGAAAGGTGAGTTGAGTTATCGCTTCGGCCTTAACGGTTCTTCCGTTCTTCACTGGACTTTACCTGAAATATCAAGAGAAGAAGCATTTGAGTTTATGAGAGCTTTATATGAGTGCCGCTCTATAATTGTTCATGGAGCAGGCAGTCAGAAAAATTTAGAAAAAGCTCTGGCAAAGGTCCAGGCACAGGACCTGTCCTGTATGGCAAACAGAGGAGGAGAATATCTCAGAAAAGCTATTTTCTGGATGGCAGATATAGACGAAGAAAATCGAGCCTATAAATCAAGGGGCGGGTGGGAAAATCTCCTGTGGAATAATCCGTAGTAGAGTTAATTACAGTGGTGAGCATAAATAATATATACATTCTCTCGTGACGCGCGTAACCCGTGGCGGGAGGAAAACTTTCATTACATGCATATGTCCGGGGCAGCAGAAGCACTATAATTTTTTAATTTTTTTGAGATTGACAGGGTGTGTTATAATATTTGAAAATAAATCATGATAAATAAAACAGATAATGAATTTTTTGTTACTATTATATATCACATTACGAAGGATAGATTTTAAAATGAAAGAAAATAAAACTCCCTCCTCAAAAAAATTGAAGGCTTCTTTACAGCATCCTTTAAAAAATTACCCCAGAGAAATAAGAATTAACTTCATTTATATAATTGCTTTAATGGCAGGTGTGGATGGCATTATAAGCGGAGAAGAACTGGATTATCTTGCTTCTTTATGTCATTGTCTTGATATTGCTGAAGCCGATAAGGATAAAATTATGGAATCTGTAAGATGTCATCCGAAAAAGCTGTCCGAACTGGCCCTTTCCTTTTCTTCTGAGATAAGGTTTACCCTGATATGGGGAATTATTACTATGATTTATGCCGACGGACTTCTGGCATCAGAGGAAAGCGACAGACTGAAAGACATAGCAAAAGAAGTTGATGTAAAGCCGGAGCAATTAAATTTTATTATTGAGTTAATGAAGGAAAGTTTGAAATCAGGAACTTTTTCAGGTTTAAAAGAGAAATTTCATAAAGAACTGTCTGAACTTAATATACCTGCTGACTTTATCCTCTTCTGATCACGGATTAATCGGATGCCACTGATGACACGGATTTATAAAACCTGTTATACCTGTTTTTTCGGATGCCACTGATGACACGGATTTATAAAACCTGTTATACCTGTTTTTTTTGTCTCATAGAACAGGAGTCACTTATTTTGTCATTGCGAGGATTGGAATAACCGTATTTTTTTATAATCCGTATAACAGCCATGACCGTTTCGGTCACAAAGACGGATGAGAATCTGTTCCTCCCGTCACGCGTTACGCGTTACGCGTTACGCGTAACGCTTCTCATATAAATCCGAGTAATCAGTTTAATCTGTGATCATGGCTTCAAGGTAAAATACTTTTAGGGTTTCTGCTCTTATGGTTCCTTTACCTATTTTGAGTTCAGTAGCTTTCTGATAATATCTGATAGATTGCTTGAAATTACCAAGATCATGATATAGATCTCCGATGTATTTATATATACAGGCATTATCTTTGTTCAGATGAAGTGATTTTTTGTAATATTCCATGGCACATTCATAGTGTTCATTCTTATGAAAGATTTTGCCTGCGTACATAAAAGGCAGGAATGATGACGGATTTATATCAATTGCATTTTTTAACCATTCAATAGCTCTGTCTGTTTCAATGTTTTCTGAATAAAGAAGACCCAGTAATGTGGAAATATGGTAATTATTACGGGAATATGGGAGGCCCTGAAGAGCCAGTGCTATTCCATCTTCCCATCTGGCTGTTTCATAGAAAGCACTTGCATGGTTATAGTAAAACTGCCAGACATCAGATTTCAATTCCAGAGCTTTTTTATAATGAGCAAGAGCCTGTTCAATATTATTCTGTTTTCTCAGTGAATTTGCAAGATTATTATGGGCATAAGCAAAAAAAGGATTTATGTCCAGAGCTTTTAAGAAGTAAATACATGATGTGTCAAACTGCCCTGCAGCACTGTAAAGGACACCTGTGTCATTCTGAATATCTGCGCAATCGGAATTTATCCTCAGAAGCTCTTTATAAATACAAAGAGATTCGTGAAGTTTCCGCTCCTTATATAAATGTTTTGCCCTGTCAATAAGATCTTTTATAAAATTGCAAGAAGTGAAAACAAAATTACCGCTCACTTCTCACTTCTCACCTCTCACCACTTGAATAATCCACCCAGAAATCCTTTTTTCTTTTTTTCCACACTGTCATCTTTAATAAAACTCAGGTTTATGGCAGGATGCAGAGCCAGACCCATGGCACACATCAATGATGTCTGTTTTTTCTCTATTATTTCTCTGTCTATTTTAAGTTCTTTACTATCAGTAAGGAAGAATTTGTCAGCCTCAATTTTCAACTGGCTGTTAATATGTTTGCTGAGATTTTTCATGTCAATACCACCGCCGGTAAATATTATGGATTCGAATTTTTCCAGCCTGTATTCCGGGCCGAAATATCTTACGGCTTTCAGTATTTCAGTTGTCCAGTCTTTAATATGGGGCATAAGCAGCTGAAATAAATTTGCCTGATTTTTACCTGCCCATATATCGGCATCACATTGTGTCTTTTTTATCTCGTCTGCTTTTTCGTAAGCAAGCCTTTCTGTTTGCATTATGGCCTGGGTAAGTTTATTTCCTCCTGAAAAGAAATTTACATTTTGTGAAAGTATACTGTCACGGATAAGAGTCAGGGAAGTGCCTTCTGCTCCGATATTTATGATAGCAATATTCTTCTTTCTTTCTTCGTCATGGATCATTAATTCTGCCAGTGCTGAAAGAACAAAAGACTCCATGACAATCATATCAGTATTTAAATCGGCTATTCTCAATGTTTTACGGAGGTTTTCCATGGCACTTTTCCTTACGGCAGTAACCCTTACCTTCATATTTCTTTCATCTCCCTTTATTGATGGCGAAAGTACTTCGAATTCAATAGAAACATCATCCATGGGTAAAGGTATGAGCTGCCTTATATCTTTGTTCAGTACAGACGGAACTCTGTCGGGAGATGTGGCAGGTATTTTCAATGTCCTTATTGCAGTGCAGTAAGAAGGAAGTGAAACTATTACCTCCCGGTTATCCTCTTTGTTTATAATATTCCTTATTGTTTTACCCAGAGTGGCAGGATCTGTTATTATTCCTTTTGATATGGTATTTTCCGGTGTTCTTTTAGTGATTATTGAGCCGGGATATACATTACCGTTACCGTCAATATCCATCTGTAAAACTTTTATTTCATAATTTCCTATATCCAGTCCTGTTACTTTTGAAAGCCTGTCTTTCAATACGGAAAGACCAAGAGGGGATTTTATTTTTAACATGGGAGAAAAGAGGGGAGGTTTTTCTTTCTTCTCAGGTTCGGTTTTTGAGGTTTTCCCGAGTATATCTCTTAATTTGTCAGCTCTTGAAGAAGATTTGTCGTCGAATTTAATAATATTTTCCTTGACTGCAGACGGGAAAGCGCCTCTTGGAGTTACAGGTTTTTCTTTTACTTTCAGAAGGGCTTCTTTGAATTTTTTACCTGAAATATATCTATTCTCAACTTCCAGATCCATAGCGGTGGAAATTACATCCTGAAGGCCCGGTGAAAGATCGTCTCTGAACTCTTCCAGAGGAGGATAGACAAAAAGATTTCCTGTGCCGTCATCATCTTTATCTGTAGGATCATAACCTGTAAGAAGCCTGTGCAGTGTTGCTCCCAGGGCAAAAAGATCACTCTGCGGATAGGCTTTCCCCAGATATTGTTCGGGAGCGGCATAGCCGGGAGTACCTACAAGGGTACCTGTTTTTTTCTTGTTGAAAATACGGGCAATACCAAAATCCAGGAGCTTTATTGTGCCATCGTTCTGTTCCATAATATTGGCAGTTTTAATGTCTCTGTGAACAATCATGGGATCTCTTGAATGAAGATAGTCAAGAACATCACATATCTGAATACCCCAGTTTATGACAGTCTCTTCATCCAGAAGGCAATCATCTTCGAGAGTTCCTTCAATAATATCTTCCAGGGAGTCTCCTTCTACATAGTCCATGACAAGAAAATATCTTCCTTCTTCAATAAAGTGATTCTGTACAACAGGAAGGTTGGTATGTCTGAGTCTGGCAAGCATGACAGCTTCATCTTTAAATTTTTGAATGGCATACTGGCGTTCTTCTGCATCCTTAAAATCATCGGTCATAACCTTGATAACACAGGGAGTATTGTCAAGGTTCATATCTTCCGCAAGATATACAGAAGCCATGCCGCCTTCGCCGAGAGGTTGAACTACTGCATATCTACCATGATGAAGTGTTTCCCCTTCTTCCAGAACCCAGGGATTGACATTATGTCCGCAGAACTGACAAAAAGTAGCCTCATCATTTACTTCTTTTCCGCAATAATCACATGTTGTCACGGTAAATATTGAAATCCTCCTGCTCTGTAGCTTTTATGTGAGAATCTTGACGCGTAACGCCTTACGGGTAACGCGAGGACAGGTTCTCATTACCGGTTATGGCTGAAAACAATATTATCTATAAGTATTGTTTATTACATTGTTATTATTCCCATAAAAAATAATTTTTGACTGAAATTGTCTCTCTAATATTATAAGCTTTTTTTCATAAAATACAGTTATGGGAATTACTTTTAAATAATTATTTATTTTTTTAATTAAAATTTTTATGAACATATCATGATTTATTCTATATTTCTCTCTTCCCTGATATTATATGGAATTTTTTACTCTAAATCAAGATTTTTATTAAATTATATGGAAATTTTTACTGAAAAAATTTATTTTTAATAAACTTGATTATTTGTAAATATTTACATAATGACTTTGAATTATCTTGACAAATATTGTAGTAAATGAGATAATAGATTATATCGTAATTGTCAGTAGGTTTTCATGTTTGTATGGTATCCAGTCCTGTGATAAAAGTTTATTTAAATAGTAAACTTGAACTCATGGAAGGAGGTAATGAATTATGGTGTTTAAGAAAAGTATAATGGTTTTTACTGTTTTATTTGTACTGATAAATTTTTTACCTGTAAAGGGTGAGACAGACTGGGAATGGAATAAAATAGGATTGAATTTATGCAATGAAGGAAGATTTTCCGAGGGGCTGTACTGTTATAACAGGGCTATAAAGCTTAATGTGACATATGAAGATGCATGGCTTAATAAAGGTGATGTTCTGGTGATTCTGGGTGATTATCTGAAAGCTCTTTCATCTTATGATCGGGTTTTAAAGATTAATCCTTTATCTACTACTGCTTTGAATAAAAAAAGTGACGTTTTTACAAGACTGGGAAAATATAATGACGCTGTTAGCTGTTATGATAAATCCCTTGAGATTGATCCCGGTAATCCTTTAACCTGGTGCGAAAAAGGTAATCTTTTATATAGTTTGAAGCGTTATCAAAGAGCCATTGAATGTTATGATAAATCCCTGACCATCAATCCTTCTTTGGCCAGAGCATGGTATAACAGGGGAAATGCTTTCTATTGCCTTGGTAACTATGAAGAGGCTATTCACTGTTATGACAGACTCCTTGCCGTTGAGCCGGCCAATATATACGGAGCCTATTATAGAGACAGTGCATTGAAAAATTTGAGAAAAAAATCCTATGCTTCTATAGAAGAATAATAATGGCGTGACTCGTGACGGGTGGTAAAGCACCTGCTCATTCAGTTTTTGTTTATATGAATTATGTAATCAGAATAACGCAATATCTTGTATTTAGCTCAGGGACAGATGAATATCTGCCCTGAATTTTTTTAAGGAAAAATTTTTTATTGCTTTATTGGTAATATTTCTGATAAAATATATGAGTAATGCCGGGGAAAACTTCGCGTCACGCGTCACGGGTTACGAATAAAATATGTGAGTGATGCCGGGGAAAACTTCGCGTCACGCGTCACGGGTCACGAATAAAAGGTTGATTTATGAAAAAAATTCGAATAGGTATAGATGTAGGCGGAACCTTTACCCATGCAGTCGCACTTGATGACGAGACCTATGAACTTATCGGTAAGATAAAGGTTCCTACAACCCATAGTTCAGATAAAGGTGTTGCGGAAGGTATTGTGAAATCATTAAAAAAACTTCTGGAAGCTTATGCTATTGAACCGCAGATGGTGAGTTTTATAGCTCATAGCACCACTCAGGCAACAAATGCCCTTCTTGAAGGAGACGTGTCTCCTGTCGGTATAATAGGTATGGGAAAAGGTCTGGATAGAATTAAAGCCAGAGTGGAAACAGATGTGGGGCTTATAGAGATTGCAGATGGGAAATATCTGGACAGTCTCTCTTATTTTCTGGATACAACATCCGGTCTTGAAGAAGATATCGTTGAAGAAATACTCATGAGTTTTCAACGTCAGGGTATAAATGTAGTTGTTGCTTCGGAAGCTTTTTCTGTAGATAACCCGGAAAATGAAATAAAAGTAATAGATATTGCAAGAAAAAAAGGATTTCTTGCCACTGCCACACATGAACTGTCACAGCTTTACGGACTTAAAATCAGAACGAGGACAGCTGTTATTAATGCCAGTATATTGAAAAAAATGGTTGATACGATAATTATGACGGAAGAAAGTGTGCATGAGGCGGGGATTACTGTTCCTCTTATGATTATGAGAAGTGACGGAGGAGTGATGTCAGCAGAGGAAGTTAAAAAGAGACCTGTAGTTACCATACTTTCAGGACCTGCCGCAGGTGTGGCTGCTGCTCTTATGTATGAAAGAATTACTGACGGTATCTTTCTGGATGTAGGTGGTACAAGCACCGATATAAGTGTAATAAAACAGGGAGAAGCCAGAATACAGACGGCAGAACTTGGAGGTCATAAGCTTTATCTGAAGACACTGGATATTTCTACTCTTGGAATAGCAGGTGGTTCAATAGTAAGAAAGTCCGGTAAAAAGATTACAGATGTAGGGCCGAGAAGCGCCCATATAGCAGGTCTTTCTTACTGCGCTTTCCAGAAAGATATTCTGTCTCCTGAAGAACTTACTGTTATAAAGCCCCTGGTGAATGACCCGGAAGATTATGTGGCAGTTGTTTTAAATAAAATGAAATTTGCCCTTACTCCGACCTGTGCATCAAATATACTCGGTCTTGTGCCGCAGGGAGACCCAGCAGAGGGAAACAGAGAAGGACTTGAAAAAATATTTGAATTTCTTTCAAAAGAGTTTAACAGTGATTGTAATAAAATAGCCAGGAATATAATGGATATTGCCTCCGGGAAGGTTATAGATAAAATAAGAGAACTTATAAAGATAAATAAAATACCGGAAAAATTTGTAACCCTTGTAGGAGGCGGGGGAGGAGCATCGGCTCTCGTTCCTTATGTGGCAAAAAAAATGGGGCTTAAATGGAGAATAGCTAAAAATAATGATGTTATTTCTGCTATAGGTGTGGCTCTTGCCATGGTAAGAGAAGTGATTGAACGAAGTTCTGTAGATCCTTCGGAAGAAGATATAATAAAATTGAGAAGAGAAGCACTGGAGAGAGCAATCTCTTCAGGCGCAGCAGAAGGGACAATAGATATTCAGATAGAAGTAGATAAACAGAGAAATATTATAAGAGCTATTGCCTGCGGGAGCACAGAATTAAAGGAAAAAGACAGAAACATGACCGAATTGCCTGAAGATAAATTGATTGAACATGCCTCTCTTTCTATGGAAATACAAAAAGATAGAATTAAATCACTCGGTAATACTGTCTGTCTTAATGTATTCGGATGTGAGCAGGAGGAGAGATATTTTGCAGGTCTCTTTAAAAATATAAAAACCGAATTAAGGATTATAGACAGATATGGCGTTATAAGATTGCAACTTTTGAACGGATATTCTGTGCAGACCAGGGTAAAAGATACACTGGAAGAATTGAAAAATTGTATCGTTAAACATATGAATTACGGTGACGGAGGAGCTATCATGCCGCCTCTTTATATTCTCTTTAAAAGTCGTATAATTAATCTCTCCAGTCTTCAGTCTCCCGAGCAGATGCTGGCCCTTGTACGTATGGAGCTTGAAGGGAAAGAGATGGAAGAAAAAGTTGTTATAGTGGGGGAAAAAATATGAAAAAAATAATAGGATATATTCCTTTGGATGACAGACCATGTAATTACGTATGGCCTCAAAAGATATTAAAAAATACGGAATTCAGCCTTATTGTACCTCCGAGAGAAATAATGGGAAGGTTCAATATTCCTGCAGACAGAGAGAAGGTATGTAACTGGCTCAGGGAACATGTAAAATCAATGGATGCTCTCGTAGTATCACTTGATCTTCTTGCCCATGGAGGACTTGTTGCTTCCAGACGGCTTGTAGAAGCTATTCCTGAAATCAGAGATAGGATAAAAATCTTAGAGGAATTAAAAAAACTGAATCCTTCTCTTGTAATATATGGATTTTCTATACTTATGCGCATATCCATAACAGTCGATTCCCCGGAAAGTGAGAAAAACTGGAAGAATTTATATGAATATTCCAAAGTATACTACAGAATTCATCAGCTGAAACAGATAGAATTAACAGATAGATTGAAACAGCTTCAGTCAGATATTCCTTCCCATATTCTCACTCATTATCTCAAAACAAGAGAGAGAAATTTTACTCTGAATAAGGAATTTCTGGATTTGCTTGAGAATAAATATATTGATTTCATTGCTTATGCCCAGGAAGATGCCGCAGAATACGGTTTTCACAGGGAAGAACAGGCAGAATTGCGAAAGCTGGTAAGGAAGAGAGAACTCCTTGATAGGGTTGAACTTGTTACGGGAGCCGATGAAATAGGAACACTTCTCCTGGCCAGGTATATAAATATAGCAACAGGATATACTCCCAGAATATTCCTTGATTATACATATGATAAAGGCAAGTTCTTCATAGCACCTTATGAAGATTGCTGTCTTAATATAAGTGTGGAAGAACATATAAGACTTCTAAAAGGGATTCAGGGAGCGGAAGCAGAGAATTCCGATATTGTTTTACTGTGCCATAACAGTGAAGAAAAAGCACTCGATCTGTTTACTTCCTATCCTGACGAATTTAAAGATAACGGCGGAAAAATTTTCCTGAAAATGTTCAGAAAATATTTGAAAATGGGAAAAGCTATCTCAATAGCCGATGTCTTTTATACCAACGGGGGAGACCCCGCTCTTGTATCCCTTCTTGTAGGAAAGAAATACCTGAAATATATAGCTTCCTATGCAGGACTTAATACGACAAGTAACACCATAGGTCTGGCTCTTGCGCAGGTCAGTATGGTTATGGCCACCGGCCCGGGGGAACATCAGATCTTAGAGCTTTTAATAGAGAGAATTCTGGAGGATTGTTATTATCAGACTATAGTGAGAAGGAAAATAAATAAAAAGATAGTGTCAGATGGTTTCAGTCCTGTAAAGTTATCTGAAAAAGGCAGGATTTATGAAGAAGAGATAAAGAAGATGCTGACGGCATATCTTCAGACCATGATAGAAAAAGAAAAACTTTCTCTGAAATCTTTCAGTGCTTTTATGCCATGGGACAGGACTTTTGAAGTGGAAATCGATATGGAACTGGAATAAAAGTCGTTGAAAGACATTTACCTGTCTCAGGGATAAGGTTAATTCATATGAAATTTAATTTTTTAAAGGTCAAGGGTGTCGGGTGTTGGGTGTCAGGTTAAGAAAATCTAAAACTTTAAACGCGAAATCTAATTTATAAAAAACCGGAAATTTTTAACCCGGTGGACTATGGGTGTTGGGGTAAGAATATTAAAAACTTACAACCCGTCACCCGGAACCGGGAACTCACTACTCACTGAATCTTTGCAAGGATAGTTCCCCTTGCCACACATGTAAGGCTATCGTCCGGAATATAGAAATGTACACCCATATCCCTGGTAAATCTTTCTTCCAGACCTTTCAGTAATGCTCCTCCTCCTGCAAGGACTATTCCATTGTCGATTATATCTGAAATAAGTTCGGGAGGAGTTTTTTCAAAGACTTTTTTTATACATTCTTTTATTGCTTTCAAAGATTCTTCTACCGGTTCTCTGAGCTCGTCATCTGAAAGGGTTATGGATTTCGGTATGCTGTCTATTATATCTCTGCCTTTTACTTCCATACTCATAGGATTATCTGACTGTATGGCTGAACCTATTCTGATTTTAATATCTTCTGCAGTCTGCTGTCCTATAATAAGATTATAAATCTTTCTTACATATCTGATAATAGAATCATCCATTTTTCTGCCACCTGTTTTTATGGACGAACTGCATACGATACCGCCAAGGGATATAACTGCAATATCAGTACTGCCGGCACCTATGTCTATGACCATGGTTCCTACAGGTTTATCTACAGGAAGATCCGCTCCCAGTGCTACAGCCAGTGGAGATGGTATAAGATGGGCACTCTGTGCTCCTGCAGATATAGTAGCCTCTTTTAACGCTCTTTCTTCTATACTGGTAAGTTTCACGGGGACACTCATTACTACAGAAGGTTTCACCAGTTTGATTTTACCGCAAACTCTATTTAAAAAATGTTTCAGTAAAAGTTCGGTAGCCTGATAATCTGCTATTACTCCGTTCTGTAAAGGATATACGGCTTTTATCTCAGGATTTGTTTTACCGAGCATTTCTCTGGCAGTTTCACCTATATACATTATTTTACTATTTTTTTTATTTATTGCCAGAACTGCTGGTTCACGAAGAATTACACCGCGTTTTTCTACTGCCACTGTTATATTGGCCGTACCGAGATCAATACCTACTCTCATAGTTTCTTTTTACCTATAACCCGGAAGTGCCAGGACTTTTCAAATTTATTTCCGGATTTGTCCGTTCCTTTGATTTTAATGTTATTTTCTCCTATATTAAGAGGAGCAGATAATTTATAAACTATCATACTGGACGTAATAATAATATCTCCTGTTACGTTCGTGTCACATAGATAAAATGAAAGAGAATTACCATTGATAATACTTCCATATTTTAAATCGAACATTATATAAATCAGTGATATATCATTGTATACCACTTCATTCTCATCAGGGAAAACCTTTTTAATTACAGGGCCGATAGTATTTATATAAACAGGGGTGTCAGATTTTATTGTTATCGTATTTCCTCTGCTATCGGTATACTTTATAAATAAATCTCCTCCTGTTAATAGATCCCCTTTTTTTACTCTGTAAGTGCCTTCATAGAGACCTGAATATTTTTCTGTCATCATAGAAGTCAGAAATATGTCTTTATAAGCTCTGTCTTTAATGGTCATACTGGCATGTCCCAGTGTGGGCCCTTTCAGCTTTACAGTAAATATTTCTCCTGCAGACAGAGGACTGAATGCATTATGAAGAAGTGTGAAATTTCTTGGTTGATTTTCTTTGTATCCTATATCGATTCTGTTATTTTTTTTGTCCCATTTTATATCTGCTTTCAGGGTTTCACCCAGCAATCTGAGAGGTATAAAAATTTCCTTTTTTATGCGAATTACCGGCATATCAAGAGTTACCCATCTGTCATTTACTTTTGCCTGTTTGAAACCTACTCTGATTTTTATTTCTTTGTCATCTGTTGAAATTATGATATTCTGGGACGCGCTATCCCATATGACATCGGCTCCTATATAGGAGAAAATATCTTTTAAAGGTGCAAAAAAACTTTCGTTTTTTTTCATTACCGTCAGCGGAATTTGCTCTCCGTTAAGATAAACATCCAGCTCTTTTCCGTAAGTTACCTGATATAATAGCAACTGGAATATGAAAAATAAAATCAAGATTTTCTGCTTCATTTTATTACCTCTATTAATTCAGAGATATAGGAATTATTAATACCATATCTTCGGAAGACAGGTTTTTAAAAGGACAGCCTGGTAAGGATGATGACAGGGAACTTTCATTTTCTTCGTCTTTGTTACACATACAATAACCTTTTAAGGGACAATAATTACAATCCTGTTCATCCATATTATAACCACCTTTGAAATCATTTAGTGATTTGTGAGTAGTGAGAAGTGTATTATTCTTTTCACTTTTCACTTTTATTAATTCTGATAAGTTATTAAATACACTATAATTCTTCTTTATGAATTATTTATTCTGATTATTATAATTAAGTCCTTCTTGAATTTTATATATGGTTTAAAAAAGTTTTATGATTCCCCCTGTTGTTAATCAATGAAATCTAAAAAATCCCGGTCTTTTTTCGGGAGGAAAAAGGAATTTTTTGATAAATGTTGAAGTTCTAACAGACATGAAGACATGACCGGAGCGGTCACAACCGGATATGAAAATCAACATACGTTGAAAACTTCATCGTTTTCATATAAAATATAAAAATAAGTGCTTTTTATGTGTAAGGAGTGAAGAATTTACATGGAAGTTCCTGCTGGTAATCCTTTAATAGAAAATATTGAAATGAAATATGAAGATATAGATATAATGCATAGAAATCTTCAGGAAGGCAGTTTTACCGGTTTTATTAAATTAAGCGGAAGTACCGGCGACGGCTATATATTTATGCTTCATGGTGGTATGGTATATGCTCTGGAATATGTGAATGATACGTATAATGCAACTCCTGAATGGCGCCTTAAAAGCAGGGCAAAGAATGAAAATCTTAAAGTAAGCACTTATGTTCTTTCACCATCCCTTGTTACTATTATGTCACAGTTTTTTGCCTATGAACCGGTTTCTCTTACAAAGAAAAAACTATCTACCGTAATGAAAGAACTGGAACAGGACGGATACTGCGGATTAATTCAAATAACGAGAAGCGATATGTCCAGTTATATTTTGCTGGATCAGGGGAGACCTATAACAGATAATGTCCTGGAAAATTACGGCTCAATCATATGTGGAAGCAGAACCATAGAAAACCTGATGGAAGAAGAATCGAAAGAGAAAGTAAAAATAAGATTCTGTGGGCAGAGGCAGGGTGAAATAGATCTGAAGAAAAAACAGATAGAAAGAGAATTGAGCAAGATTAAATTGCTCTATGTTGTAGTAGAAAAAGGTATATTTATAGGTGATGCTTTGAAGGTAGACAATTTACTGATGGATGAATGGTATCAGCTTGAAGAACCGGGTAGAAAGATCAACGATATCATCATTGAAAATGATAGAGGAAATCTGGTTGCCTGCAAGGTGCAGACAAAAAAGAACATAGGCGCCAACAAGATTCATGTGCCTAGTAAACTCCTTAAAAAACTCGAAACGAATGAAAACGAAAGCCTCGTAGTAATACCGAAAGCTACATAAGCAGGTAATAGATATGTTCTGTGGAAAATGCGGTCAATTAAATTCAGATAAAGATGAATTCTGTATTAAATGCGGTAAAGAGATAAGGAATATTTCATCGGAACAGGACACAGGACAGGACACATCAAGATTAAAACAGGTTTTTCCCGGACTTTCCCCCGGGTTTTATGAACATCCAGATGATCGAAAAACCCTTAAAGTTATGCAGGGTATACCTCTTATGGGGGATGTCATGAAACAATTCTTTAAATACTGGCATAATATAAAT
>JBEHWO010000126.1:0-16335 GCA_040217695.1 Vulcanimicrobiota bacterium
GGCGCAGCTTTGCTGCGCCTACTGCAAAAGGTAATATTAGTGTAAAACATGAATAAACCAGCCTTTATTTTACACAGCCTTATTCTGTTTTCCACTTGCTTATATTGCATTTTTCATATAAAATATACATATGAAAAAGAGAGAAACTTCTAAAGATCTGGAACTTGCATACAGTGCAGGATTTTTTGACTCTGCCGGCTACTATCTTCATAATATCGGTAATTCTTTATCTGCAGTTGACGAAAAACTTTTATGTATAAAAGATATTTTAGATTCTACCGAACAGTATCCTCAGGTTTTTAAACTCATAAAAGAAGCCCATGAAAAATCCCTTAAAGGTGAAGAAGATCTTACAGATAAGCATATTTGTAAATTTGAAGATCTCCTTGTTAACCGTGTTCTTCCTGCATTAAAACAGCATATAAACGAATTATCTGCCCTTCAGGGACATATGATATTAACCATAAAACATCACCATGAGATTTTTTCTGAACATAAGAGAAAGAAATTTATTCAGGAATTTAATATAAAAGAATTGCTCCTTACCATATTGCATGACTTTCATCCCGCCATGGAAAAAGAAAAGATAAGTGTAGAGATAGAACTTGAAGATAACCTTTTAATCAGAAATCAGAAATATCAACTTGTCTGCGGGATAAATAATTTATTGAAAAACTCTATAGAAGCTATAAAATTATCCGATAATAAAGATTGCGGGAAAATTATAATAAAAGGTATGAAAAAATTTATAAATAAAAGTGATTACATGGTGATTATAAATTTTTATGATAATGGTACCGGCATAAAAGAGGAGCACATGACAGAGATATTTAAAGCAGGATTTACAACCAGAGAAGGTGGCTATGGTCTTGGACTCCATTCTTTTATGAATTTTTTGAATGAAAATTGTGGTAAGATTTCTGTAAAAAGTGACGGAATAAATAAAGGGATAGAATTTACTGTGGAGATAGGAAATAACTGTGAAGTATTATAATAAACATATACTTGTAGCAGATGACAGTAAAAGCCTTCTGACATTATATAAACATATATTTACGAGGAAACAGGATAATTTTGATTTTTTCGAAAGAGATGTCAGGGATATTGATTTTACCCTTGATACATTTGATAATGGAACGGATCTGCTGAAATATTTTTCTTCTGCCTATAAAAGAGGCAAAAGGATTCCCGTCTGTATTCTGGATATGAGAATGCCCGGAATTGACGGACTTACAGCAGCCAGAGAACTCAGACAGATTGATCAGGATGTTATTATTATTATTGTTACAGCCTTTTCCGATATATCGCCTGATAAATTGAGAGATAGTCTGAAACATGATATTTATTACGTAAAAAAACCTTTTAACAGAGAAGAATTTTATCTTCTTGTAGATTCACTTATAAAGGTCTGGAACAGAACAAAAATGATGAAAGAAGCGGAAGAAGAACTGAGAAAATCCAAAGAAGAAACTGAGACGCTGAATAAACAGTTAGAAGAAGCCATAGCCAGTGCCAGGCAGATGGCTTTTTCCGCTGAAGTTGCAAACAGATCAAAGAGTGATTTTCTTGCAAATATGAGTCATGAAATAAGAACTCCTATGAATGCTATCCTGGGTTTTGCAGAACTTCTGGAACATCAGCTTACTGATGAAAAACTCAAAACCTATGCAGCTTCTATTATTTCAGGAGGAAAGACCCTTCTTGCCCTGATCAATGACATACTCGATCTTTCCAAGATTGAAGCAGGTAAAATGGAAATTCAGCCTGTAGCAGTGAATTTATCTTCTCTGATTGATGATATAGTACTTATATTTTCTCAAAAAATAAAAGATAAAGATCTTGAACTAAAACTTAACATTTCTCCTTCTTTACCTCAGGGATTATTCCTTGATGAAGTCAGGATAAAACAGATACTTTTCAATCTTGTGGGAAATGCCGTAAAGTTTACAGATAAAGGTTATGTAAAAATAGATGTGAGAGAGGAATATATAAAAGAAAATATAGTAAATATTATGTTTATGATAGAAGATACAGGTATTGGCATAGGAGAAGAACATCAGGCTTTAATCTTTGAAGCATTCAGACAGGGTCTCAGACAGGACCACGGTAAATATGGAGGTACAGGCCTGGGGCTTGCTATTACAAGGAGACTTGTTGATATCATGGGAGGAGAGATTTTTCTTGTCAGCAAGATTGGCACAGGAAGCACTTTTACCGTAATACTTAAACATGTAGCTGTAACGGATATGATTGATATAAATGTTAAATCTGCAGATATAAATCTTATAAACTTTAATAACCCTCTCATCCTGATAGTGGATGACATTATTGCTAACAGAACATTGTTGAAGGAATTTCTTGCAATTCATAATATAAATACGATAGAAGCAGAAAATGGAAAAGAAGCCATAATAATGGCAAAGCTTCATACCCCTGACCTTATACTGATGGATATGAAAATGCCTGTCATGAACGGCTATCAGGCTACAAGACTCTTAAAAAGAGATATAACATTGAAGTCTATACCCGTTGTTGCTCTTACTGCTTCTGCCATGAAAGCAGATGAAGAATTAATAATGAAATCAGGCTGTGACGGATATTTAACGAAACCTGTGACAGGGATGGAATTGTTGAATAAATTATTGCATTTTTTTCCATGTACTAAAAAAGATCCGGATGCAGGCGAAATAATTGTTTCCTGTGACATTATTACAGATGAAGCCAGAGCGGTACTTCCTGAAATAGTTACTCTTCTGGAAACTGAATTTACGGAAAAGTGGAATTATGCAAAAAAAAAATTTATTGTAAACAGAATTGTAGAATTCGGGAGAGAAATCAATAGCCTGTCAGTCAGATACAGTTTGTCTCTCCTTGCCGGATGGTCAGATAAATTATTTAAATATTGTGAAGATTTTGATAGAAAAGGTATGGAGAAAGTTCTGGATTCTTTTCCTGATTTGATAAAAGAGGTTAAAAGTTTGATTGATAAGGAGTGTTAATGACATGGCAACCAATGGAAATACTGATGAACAGACAGTTCCTTTGATTTTAATAGTAGATGATACAAGAGTCAATCTTCAGCTTCTGGGAAAAATTCTGATGAAGGTAAATTATGAACTTGCCATAGCAAACAGCGGGTATGAGGCTCTTGATATGCTCAGAGATATAAAACCTGATCTTATTTTACTCGATGTTATGATGCCCGGTATGGACGGATATAATGTATGTAAAACATTAAAGTCCTCTCCTGAGACAAAAGATATACCTGTTATTTTTTTAACCGCAAAGTCAGAGAAAGAAGATATAGTAACAGGTTTCGATGTGGGAGCAGTTGATTATGTTACAAAACCTTTTAACTCTGCAGAATTGCTGGCCAGAGTAAGAACTCATTTAGAGCTAAAATATGCAAGAGATCTCCTGGCAAAACAGAATGAAAAATTAAAGCAACTTAATGATTTGAAAAACGAATTTCTTGGTATGGCAGCCCACGATCTGAGAAATCCTATCGGAAATATAACAACTACCCTGTCTTATATTCTTGAATATCTGGGCACCAATCTTACGGAAAAACAGATAAAATTTTTGAGAAATATTGAGAAATCAGGTAAATATATGAACGTACTGTTAAACGATCTTCTTGACCTGACGGCAATAGAGTCAGGGAAGCTGACTCTCAAACTAATGGAAGAAGATTATGTAAATTTCCTGAAAGAGAATATAAGTCTCAACCAGATGCTGTCGGATAAAAAAGCTATAACCATTGATTTGAATTATGAAGAGCATATTCCCCGTATAAACATTGACAGGGATAAAATAACGCAGGTAATGAATAATTTAATCGGTAATGCAGTAAAATTTTCCCATGGTGGCACAAAAATAACAGTACATATACAGGCAGGAGAAGATTTTATTATCACAAGTGTTGTAGATCAGGGACAGGGTATACCGGAAAAAGAATTGCCTCATATATTTAAGGAATTTCACAGATCGACTGTAAAAGCTACTGACGGAGAGAAAAGTACCGGTCTCGGCCTTGCAATTACAAAGAAGATTGTTGAAGGCCATGGCGGTAAAATAGGAGTTGAAAGCAGGGTCACGGAAGGATCAAGGTTTTATTTTACACTGCCGTCATGCAGTTCGGGAAACAATAATGAAAAATAAGAAAATACTTATAGCAGACGACGATAAAGAGCTTCTGGAATTATATAAATCTATATTTGAAGAGGCCAATTCTTATGAAGGTTCAGATAATTTCTTTGCTGTCATTAGCTTCAACGATGGTCTGTATCTTCTGGAATATTTTATGAAAGAATACAACCTTGGAAACAGAATACCTCTCTGTATCCTTGATATGAAAATGAATATTATGAACGGTCTTGAGACTGCCAGAGAATTAAGGCGTATCGACGGTGACGTCATAATAGTTCTTATTACTGCCTATGCTCATGAGTTGAGTTTTGAAGAAATAAAAGAAAGTTTAAAAGAAAATATATATTATTTGAAAAAACCTTTCAGCCATCAGGAACTCTTCTGTCTTGTAGATTCTCTTGTTAAAAGCTGGAATAAAAATGAAGAATTGAATAAATATCATAATTCTCTTGAAGAACTTGTGGTTAAACGTACAGAAGAACTTCTGAAGGTGAATGAAACATTAAAAGAAGAGATTGCAGGAAGAATTAAAACTGAGAGTTTACTTTTAAGTACTTTTGATTCTATTGATGATATGATTGTCGTAATAGACAGAAATATGAATATCGTCATGAGCAACTGGAAAGCCAAGGAATATATGAAGGAAAGGATCCTTCACAAACATTGCTATAAATTATTGAGAAATCTCGACAGGCCATGTAAAGACTGCAGGGTAAGAGAAATGTTCGCTTCCGGCGGGAATATGGAATTTGAGTATTCCGATATGCTTCAGGGAAGAACTATGGAAATAAGGGGCTACCCGGTATTTGATAAAGAATTAAATACAGTAATGGTAGTACAGTTTATCCGCGATATAACAGAAAAAGTTAAACTTCAAAACCAGCTTCTTCAGTCGCAGAAAATGGAAGCTCTTGGCACGCTTGCAGGAGGGATTGCCCATGATTTCAATAACATCCTTGGTTCTATATTTATAAATACGGAGCTTGTTATGGATGATGCAGTAGAAAACAACAAAATACAAAAAAATCTTGAGGAAATATTAATTGCTGCAAATAGAGCAACAGAACTGGTCAGACAGATACTTGCTTTCACACGTAAGAGAGAATATCAGTTAAAGCCTCTTCAGGTAAGCCCTCTTGTTAAAGAAGCATTGAAATTAATCAGGGCAACCCTTCCTTCTACCATAGAAATAAGGCAGAATATAGATAGTTCCGGTGTAATTATGGGAGATCCCTCTCATATTCACCAGATATTAATGAATCTCTGTACGAATGCCTTTTATGCAATGAAGGAACATGGCGGGATTCTTACAATATCTTTAAATGATATGTGTATTAATTCAGAAGATATTTCTTTATATGAAAATCTTACGGCCGGTCCTTATGTGAAGCTTTCAGTGGGGGATACAGGTTATGGCATAGACTCTTCAATTAAAGAAAGAATTTTTGAACCTTATTTTACGACTAAAAGAGCAGGAGACGGTACAGGTCTCGGTCTTTCTGTAGTAATGGGAATTGTTCAGTCCTATAGAGGGGAAATAAAGGTTTTCAGCCAGCCCGGTCAGGGAAGCGTCTTTCATATATATTTTCCTGCAGTTGTAGCAGAGGGAGATAAATTTTATGAACAGCCTGATATGGTAAAAGGAGGAAAAGAAACTATACTTTTAGTGGATGATGAGGAATTTATCCTCTACGGAATGAAAGAGATGCTGGAAAAATTCGGCTATAATATTGTTGCTACAACAAACAGCAGGGAAGCTCTTAATATGTTTCAGGCAGAACCTGAAACATTTGATCTGATTATTACCGATCAGACTATGCCCGAATTGCCGGGACATAAACTTATCGGTGAGATTATGCAGTTAAAGCCTGATATTCCTGTAATATTATGTACAGGTTTTTCCGATATTATAAACAGTGATAATTACTGGTCCGCAGGTATAAGAGAATTCCTCATGAAACCTGTTAATATAAAAACTCTCGTCGGAATTATAAGAAAATTAATAGACGAAAAAGAGAAAGGAGAACTGTATGGCAAGGATTCTTTTGATAGATGATGACGAACAGTTACGAACTGCTATGATTAAATTACTTACATACGAAGGCTATGATATTACAGATACATGTGATGGTAATGAAGGACTTAGACTTCACAGGGAAGACCCCTTTGACTTAATTATAACAGATCTTGTTATGCCGGGGAAAAGCGGTTTTGAAACGATAGAAGAGTTCAGAAATACATGTCCTGATGTCAAAATAATTGCCATTTCAGGTGTTACTTTTGACGGAGAAGATGAGATCTTTAACAGAGCCAGAAGACTCGGAGTTCGACATACCATAACAAAACCTTTTACAAAAAAAAGATTACTTTCTGTTCTCAAAGATATTTCATGTGAACCATAGGTTTAAAATTTTCTTATATCTCTCCTGAAACTATATATAGCTGTACCGGAATCATGTACAGTCACAAGTGCATCTTTCATTTCTTTTGCACATGAATATCTGCTTTTTATTTCCAGATTCATAGATTTAAGAATTATTTTTTCTGTTTCTCCATGGATGGACTGATTTATCTGTGCCGGCTTTATCAATTCCATTCCCATCATCCTCATGACAGATTCGACAGGCAAAGTTTTTGTCAGCAAATAGTACATTGTAGCTCCTACTGAATATATATCAGAATATATCCCCGTTCTTCCGCTCTCGGTACACTGCTCCGGTGGTGCCATATATGGAGTAAACCCTGAAGCTCCGATATTTGTCATAGAATTAAATCCTATTTTTGCTATACCGAAATCTACGAGAATAACGGTACCTGAAGAATTCTGTTTCAGATTTGCCGGTTTTATATCCCTGTGTATGATACCTTTACCGTGGACATATTGTAATATATCAAGAAGTTCTATTATCCATCCTTTTACTTTTTTCTCAGGAATAAAGTCTGTACTGTTTGCCAGAAATGTTTCCAGGTCATATCCTTCTATATAATCCATTACGAGATATTTTTTGCCATGTTCTTCAAAAAAATCCGTTACCCTTGGAAGTGAGGGATGATTGAGACGGGCCAGAATTTTTGCTTCTTTTTCAAACTGTTCCACAGATTGTTTTGATTGATTAAAAAGTTCTTTTACCGCTACATATATATTCAGTATTTCATCTTTTGCTTTATATACGGCCCCCATTCCTCCCTGTCCGAGCTGTATTATTATTTCATATCTGTTTTTCAATCTTTTACATTTTACCGGCATAAGGGTCACCTCCCTATTCTATATCAATCATGATATTATGACCTGCTACAGCAGAACATCTCATGTCCGGTAAAACATTTACATTGAAAATTTCTGTGACATGTTTCAGTAAAAGGTTTTTCAGAGAAATTTTATCTTTTTCTTTATTGCAAAAAGGAAATACGACTGATACCTTTTTTCCTCTGTCCATTATATCCCTGATGTGAAAATTTGCAGGATTGTTAAACAGTGAGTCTTGAATTATAAAATAGTCGACTGCACCTATGGCAGTATAGAAAATATTTTTCTCATACGCTCCTGTCACGACTATTCTCTGCGGATTTATCTCTTTAACAGCCTCTTCTACAGAACCTGAAAAGAAAGCATTTAAGCCGTCCCAGTATATCGTAGAGTATGCTTTTATAACATACTTTCTGAATTCAGGGAGCAATCTTTCATGTCTCGGACAGGTAAATATTATTTTTTCTTCCTTGCATTGCTCCAGAATGTTTAAAACTCTGAGACTCATATGTTTTGCCTGTTTATTTTCTTCTGTCATATTCATTACTATAATGAGCTGTTCTGGAAAATACCGATATGTATTCCATAACTGGATTCCGTAAATTTTTTCCAGTAAATAATTATAAAAGTTACCTTCCTCTATTTCCTCACCTGTGAAGCCGGAATGGGATGATAACCCGTTAGACGGAACATGTATTGATGCTTCTATGGAATCTTTCCAGCCGAGTTTTTCTATATCTTTAATACCTGCAACTGTAGGCAAAACCGTACCTATTCCTCCTCTTATTGTTATTTTTTTAAGTCTTCTGTCCTTCAGGATATCTTCAACAGATCTGTCTCCTGAGAGGAAATTCCATGTAGCTGTATTGAATATTTCAGTATTTTTCATTTTTAATACCCCCTTTATCGCTTAAATTACTGAGTTGAGCATTTCCATGATTTCTTTTTCAGTCATAAAAATATTTTTCCCTGTAGATGTTTTCCTTTCTTTTATCTGTTTTTCATATTGTTTCCACCAGATTTGATGCTGTTCTTCATCTTTTTTCATAATACCTTTCTTCAGTTTATCCCACATCGGTGGGGTTGGCCCCAGCAATCTTTCAGGCCAGTCATAGGTACAGAAAAGTTTTTTCCCATAAAGTTCTTTTAAATAATGGGCAGTATGTAATTTTGATGAAAATATATCCAGGCCTTTTGTACAGGTCATAAGCCATATAACATTTATGTCTGCATCTATAAGATGTTCTATGAGGAGTCTTACCGAATATTCGTAACATGCTCCTGCAATGATTGCTCTTTTTTGATGCCTGTGATCATCTCCCTGGAAATAACCTCCTGTAAAGGCAGCTTTCAATATTTCATCCAGTTTATTGCCTCCAATCCCTCTTTCATCAGGGGCCATATCAACTGTAAGACCATCTTTGGGTACAGGAAGCCACCGGGCTTTTGGAACAGCTTCACCTGAATTTACATCCTTTTCCAGTTCACTTTTCTGAATGGTGAAAAGTTCCAGAACCGGTTCGATATATTCCACTATACCTTCTGTACAGTGAGGTAAAAAGTTTCTGCTTTCTTTTCCCATCATTTCTCCCCGCGGATTTTCCGGATTTTTATCTATAAAGATTTCCTTCCATACAGCAAGAGGAAGCCTTTTGCCTGTCCAGTTTTTAAACCTTTTTTCCGTAATGACTCTTTCTCTTTTACTGAGTTTTCCGTAGTCTCTATCCAGAATTGTTGTAGTAAGCCTGTTCATGTCAAATAAAAGAGGGTTTTCATGCTGATCGCCGGGAAATATGGCAAGAAGTTTTTCCTCTTTCACCCTCTTCAGAAGAATTTTTAAAGGAGCCAGAACATGTTCCTGTTCTTCTGAAAGACCGGGATAATAAAGACCGTCAGATTTTCCTTCTACCTGGTTGCCGTATTTATCCAGTGTTCCTGCCAGTAAATCTGTTGCAATAATGAGAGGTCTTGCCATACCATCTCTGTAAAATCCTACATTGGGAATTATTACATTATCTCTTCCCATATAAGGTCTGAAAAACTGGCATCTGAGTTCTATGCCATCTTCTCCCGGTCTGTAGGAACCACCGTAATTTCCTTCAATCCACCTTTTATGAATACCTGTGTATACGGACATTTAATCACTCCCTTTGTCGTATTTTTTACTATAATTTTAGTGTATATGTTACACTAATATAATACAACAAAGAAATATCTCTGTCAATATAATAATTTTATTTTTCAGTAGGAATTTCATTTATTATGAATAACTATATGAGAGCTAATAAAAAATTATGTCAGGAGATTTTTTCATGAGTCCCATGGACCTTGTCTGTCCTAACTGTGGCAGTTCGGACTATGATGATAATAATGTATGCGGCAGCTGCGGTTTTTTTGTAAATCAGTTACCTGTTGGTACACTTTTAATAAACAGATATGAGATTAAGAAAGCCATAAAAGCCGGTGGTATGGGAGCCGTTTATCTTGGTTATGATATATATGATGATCGTGTCTGTGCTGTAAAACAGATGTTTATTTATGAAGAAAATAAAGAGGTAAATGATTATATAACCGGGCGTTTTTTAGATGAGGCCAGACTTATGTCAGAACTGGATCATCCTTCCATACCGAAAGTAACAGATTTTTTTAATGAAAATACCTATAATTATTATATGATTATGGATTATATAGAAGGCTATGATCTTTATACTTATGTGACAGAACAGAAAGAAAACATACGGGAAGAACAAGTTTTAAAATGGGCAATAGAAGTCTGTGATGTTCTTGATTATTTACATTCCCGTTCAAATCCGATTATACACAGAGATCTGACGCCTGCAAACCTTATTTTGAGTTCGAAAAATAACCGCTTAATGCTTGTAGATTTTGGTTTTGCAAGACCTGTTGACCAGAATGCTTCTATGAATACCTCTGTAGGCACTGAAATGTATGCAGCTCCCGAACAATGTGTTGGATATCCTCAAACAAGAAGTGATATTTATTCTCTCGGTGCTACCATGTATTTTCTTCTTACAAAAGAGCAGAGCCCTCTCTACAGACCTCCTTTGAGCAAGATAAGACCGGATGTGTCTGAACATACACGATGGATAATTGAAAAAGCCATGCATTTTGCTCCTGACGAGCGTTTCTCTTCTGCTATGGACATGTACCAGGCACTGTCAAAAGGCATAAAATCTTCTATTTCATCTTCAGGCACTATGGCTGATAATATGTCAGATTCTTCTATGAAAACATCTGTCATAGAGAAAAAGATTTCCGACAAAACTCCTTCTGCAGGCAGGGGAATAATGATTCCTCCCCCAGGTTCAAAGATTTCCTACAAAATGCCTTCTCCGGGCAGAGAAATGCCGCTGAAAACATCTATCATAGAGAAAAAGATTTCAGATAAATCTCCATCTGTAAACAGGGAAATGATGCTTCCTCCAGCAGGTTCAAAGATTTCCGACAAAATGCCTTCTCCGGGCAGAGAAATGCCGTTAAAAACTTCTGTCATAGAGAAAAAGATTTCCGACAAAATGCCTTCTCCAGGCAGGGAAATACCGTTAAAAACTTCTGTCATAGGGCAACAATTGTCCGATAAATCTCTTTCTTTGAACAGGGGAATTTCAGGAACTGTGCCGGGAACAGAAAAAAAGCAGGCTCCCAGAACATCTCTTTTACCTAAAGAAAGGACACTGGCCCATATAGCAGCATTAAAAAGAGAAGTTCCCAGAATAGAAGAACCTCCCCCTGAAGACGATGATGATCTGGATGATTTCTCTGATGAGCATGATGAACCCTGTGATGAACATGTTGAATATAAAGACAGGGAAGAAGTTTTACCTGAATTTTCAGATAATATTACCTTCATAATTGAAAAGAAGGGAATAATTGCCAGACTTAAAGATATAATAATGAAATGGTTCGGGAAAAAATGACCGGGATTTCCGGGATAAAAGGAGATTGGCAGGCACCGGATTTCTCCCCCCCTTTTTATTACGCCTGTAATGAAAAGCGTATTCCCGTTATATCCCGATTATTTATTTACACTCTGCCTGACTCGGTCAGTTCTACTCCGAGTGCCCCTTTTATTTCTTCCAGTGCTGCATTATGAAAAGAATCTCCGTCGTGAATTCCAGGTATATGGAACGTAGCTACAAGATCTGTAATTACTTTTATATTATTAAAACCTCTGTAAACAGCGCCCTGAACGGTGGATTTGTCACATATATCTGTACATACTCCCAGAACTGTGAGCTTTTCCGGTTTTAAAAATTCCAATATTGTCTGAAGGAATGTTCCAAGAAATGCATCAGGACTTCTTTTCAATACAGTAAATACCCGTTCTTTTCCGCAAAAATCTTTCAATTCATCTATTATTTCAGCCCCCCAGGAGCCTGAAATTGCATGGACAGGATACCTTGTTTCATCACCTTTTATATGAGCATCACAGCAGAATATAAATACCGAACCTTCCCTGTATTTTCTTTCAAGAAAGTTTTTCATGACTGGCACAAGAGCTTTATGTCTTTCACTGTAAAGCGCTCCTTTTTCATGAAGAAAATCATTAATCATGTCTATTATTAAAATTACTTCCTTTACCTCCCCTTTTGTATCTACCAGGGTTTTTCTTATGAAATCTGTTATGCTGTCAGGTATAATTGAAGCTATCATTTTTAATCTCTCCTTTGCGTTAGAATAAAACTTATAAAAGTGTATTGTTTACACTAATATGATACTATAAAAATATTACCCTGTCAATAGGTATGTTTTCTTTACTATACTTTTGCAGATTTCTTAAGGAATGAAAATTAAATAAATGTCTCAAATATATTAAATCGTGACGCGTCAAGCGAGGAAAGAGACTATTAATAAATTTCCATTCCTAAAAACAGTTGAAATTCTTAAATTTAAGGCTAATTAGCTATTAGCGGTTAGCTATTAGCAATTAGACTAAGAACATAAGCTAAAAGCTAATAGCTCTTTGAGCCTTATCAACTATGTAAGAAATTATATTTTTTTAAAAAGTGCAAAACTATAGTTATTATATATTTTCTTATTCTGTGTCAATGGTCTTTTATATTGACTTTCCTGTAGTTTTTTAGTAGAATTTTGCGAATAAAATCGTTAGAATTTTCAAGGAGGTCTTTATTAATGCGTCATTACATATCTGTTGATATGGAAGGTATATCAGGTATAGCAAACTGGAAGGAAATGGAAAAAGATGTCAAAAGGGTAAATGAGCTTATGACTCAGGAAGTAAATGCAGTTATAGAAGGTATTATTGACGGTGATCCCGGCGCAGAGGAAATACTTGTCTGTGATGCCCATGGTTACGGTGATAATATTTATCCTGAGAAGCTTAATAAGAAAGCTACCGTTGTAAGGGGAACACCGAGAAGAAATTATATGATGGTCGGTATAGATCCAAGATTTAACCTGTCTTATTATATAGGGTATCACTGTGCGGCAGGGACAATTTCAGGGGCTATGGATCATACTATGTCAGGAGCAAGTATAAGGGAACTTAAGATTAATGATCAGGTAGTGGGAGAATTTGAATTAAACGGAGGTTATGCAGGAAGTCTTGGAGTAAAGATTGCCCTTGCTTCAGGAGACAGTCATTTCTGTAATAATGTGGCATCTTTAAAGCTCGGAACTCTTACTGTAATGTCTAAGATTGCGGATACCCGTTTCTGTTCCACTCTTTTTCATCCGGACATGGTCAGGGAAGAACTCAGAAACAAGGCAAAAGAAGCAGCAAAACTTGGAGTTTCTTCTTTTAAAACACTTGTATTTAATAGTCCTTATACTGTAACTGTAGATCTGACTAACAGCATAAAGGCGGATATGGCATCACTTATTCCTGTAGTAAAAAGGGTTTCAGGCACAAAGGTCCAATATACAGTGGATACCTATCCTGATTTATACAATATGTTTGAAGCAATTGTATGCCTTGCAGGAAGTGCCAAATAAATTTTTAAGTAACTACTGACCTGAGCATAAGCATGTAATAAAAATTTTACTCCTGTCACGCGTTACGCGTCACGAGAGTATATATGTATTATTTATGCTCACCTCAGTAAAATAGAGGAGGTGTGTATATGAGGTATGTAAGTATTGTTTTATTATGTCTTATTTTCTTCTGCAATATGTGTTATGGGGGAGAAACCCTGAGTAACAGCGGATATTACAGTTATGATCTGAATATAACTCCTTCGGAAGATAAGGATAATGTTTTTATATGTAAATTGATTGTTAAAGATCTGGAAAACGATAAAATTCTCTGTGAACCACAGATTATTACTGTTGCAGGCGAAGAAGCTATGATGGAAATAGGAGATAAAAAAGGTATTAATATAAAAGTGAAAATTCTTGTGAGTAAAGAAAAATCTTCTTGTACCTACAGTATAGAAACATCCAGAGTGGAGCATATAATTAATATGTTTACCGGAACAATAGTTTTTGAAAAGTAATATTTAAAGTTTCAGAAAGCATAATTATTTAAGAAGCCAGAAATTAATACCTGTGATTCTGGCTTTTTAAATTATAGAACACATATCTATGATTTTGTAGATTGGAGAAATTTTTTGAAATTATAAAATTTCAATCAAAGAGGATTATAAGTTAATTATCTCGAATAATTAATAAAGTTTTATTTAGAGTCAGAAAGGAGTATATTCTGTGGCTGCAAAACAGAAACCTAAAAAAAAGACAGAAGTTGAGAAATGGACTTACACGTTTGAACTTATTAAAGAACATTATAAGGGTACTATTGAACCTGAGGGTAAGACAGTTAAATTTACCGGAACGTCTAAAGGTAAAGAATTTCTTATAATGCCGCAGGGCAACAATGTTCATTTTGCTTTGAATTTAAAAAGTACTTTCAAATTACATTTAGGTACTGAGAGTTTTAAAAGTGACTGGGGTAAAAAATTAAAGCTTGTTAAAGAAATAACCGTAGGCTGTCAGGACTTTGATTCTAAATTTATTATAAAAGGTGAGCCTGCAGATAAGGTTGTGGAGTTTTTGTCTTCCGATAAAATACGCAGTGCCATAATGTGTTTTGAACCGCTGGTATCACTCGAAATTACAGAAAACATTCTGGAGATTATTACTAAAAAAGATAAGGAAGTTTCTGATAAGAAGTTAGATTTTCTTGTAGAAAGAGCATTGTTTTTAACAGAATCTATAGAAAAACCGGCAGATATTACGAAAGAAGAAGAAAAACCTGAACCGGTATATGATAAAAAAAGAACTATCAGACTGGAACAGGAAAGTAAAACACCTCTTTCCATTGAAGAAAGAGTCATATTACTCGAGAAAAAGGTTAAAGATTTCGAAAAGGAATTTGAGTTTATAAAATCCAAATTAAATAAAATAAGTTAAAGATTTCGGAAAGTAATTTGAGTTTATAAAATCCAAATTAAAATAAGTTAAATAAACAAATAGTGAATAGCAGACAGCTATTCACTATCTTTTTACTTCTTTATGTTGACATCTTCCCATTGAAAGGTGACTTTCCAGTAAGGAAGAGCTTCTTTTTTATTCTGAAATTCTTTAAGTAACAGAATATAGTATTTTCCTTTTTCTTTACCCTGAATCATATAATAGTATCCTGTTATAGGAGCATTAACATAGGTATCCCATAAATCTATATCACCTGCGGTGATTTTTGTTGTATCAGGTTTGGTTTTCCCGAATGCTTTGATTCTTTTTGCTTCCAGTATGGGAACTTTTTTTATGTCCGGATTTTCACAGAAACTTAAATCTGCAGTATGATCGTTATATTCCAGTATGGCTTCATCGGGGAAACGATAGGCTTTCCAGAACTGCAAAGTAAAAGTTCCGCTTCGTAATTCTGCTTCGGCCATAGCTGTGACCGATATAAAGGCTATTAATATGATCACACCGGCAATTTTAACAGATAAATTCATCTATATACCTCCTGATTATATGTGAATATGTGAAATTTTCTATATTGAATTTTAAAATTCGCCGGGAAAATCTAAACTCCTACATATGGTCGAAGTTTTTATTTACTGACCTGAGCATAAGCATTTAATAAAGGTCTTCCTCCCGTTACGCGTTACGCGTAACGCGTAACGAGAGCATATATTTATTATTTTTTCTCACCTCAGTAGAAAGGTTCCGAAAGCATTTTTCAGTCTTCTATGAAAAAGTTATTATTTTTATATAAGATTTTTGCATGTTTTATGGAGATACCTTTATATTCTTTTGTTCATAAGAGTTTTGCCTGGCGATTGTTTTGACATGGTTGTAAGAGTTCTTCTCATATCCTTTGTTTTAAATGACGGTACTTCTTCGGTTTGAATTGCATTTGTCAGGGTTTTTATATTTGTAGCCATATCTGCTCTGCCGAGTTGTGTGTAAACGTTATAGACCTGACAGAGCATACGGTATGCACCTGCTGTATCACCTCTGTCTGCTCTGTCCAGGGCAAGGGCCTGTAATTTTGTTGCCCCTGCAAGTTGTACTGTTTCCATAATATTTTTATTTACTCTGCACAGAGAAATATCTTTTGTGCAGTTTACGTGAATTTTAAAATTCTCTTTCTGGCCTCTCATATTATACAGTGGTATATCATATGTAACCTCCAGAATTCCTGTTTCATGGGTTCCCACGGGAAGAGGTGGAATTTCTGCATGAAATAATATAGCCTGACCTCTTGCTCTATCCAGGTTTCCAAGTGGTATAAAGACATAATCAGGGCATGTAAGCCTTACCTGATGAAGATCCGGGATTAACCTGAATACTTCTTTTAATGTACCATTGTTCATCTGTATTGTTCCTTCAAGATTGGTTATTGCTATATCTTTCAGTACATCTATTTCTTCATTGAATATATTTACTATATTTGAAGGATCTGATATATGTTCCATTCTTCCTGTTGTTATATCCGAGAGCTTTTCCAGAAA
>JBEHWO010000127.1:0-16228 GCA_040217695.1 Vulcanimicrobiota bacterium
ACTGTAGAACAGGATACGGTAGATAATTTGCATTATATTAAAGAAAACAGCATTACCCGTAATATACCTTTAATCATAATATCAAAGATTGAAGGAATAGAGAAAAAATATCAAATAAATGCAGAGGTCTTTTTATCAGAACCCCTTGATAAGGAAAGCCTTATATTTGTCGTAGAAAAATATCTTTCTTCTCCCGTTTATATAACAGGTAAGAGACCTTCAGTTCTTATAATCTCTGAGAGATGCCATTCTGATTATTATCTTACCTCGTCTATTACCCGTCTTGGTTTAACCCCCTTGTGTATTTCCATTACAGAAAATAAACTGGAAGAAGGACTTTCTTATGATCCCGGTGTTATAATCCTGGATATGGTGAGACCGGAAGATTATATTTCAAATCTTTTAAGTGCATGTAAATCTATTCCTGTTATAGTAATAAAAAATTCTTCCCAGGATATAGAAAAAAACAATAATATTCATGTTATAAATCGTCCTTTTTTACTCTGTGAACTGGAAGAGAAAATACAGTCTTTGCTGAACAGCGAACCTCTCTGTTTTATTCCTCCTCCTTCAGAAGTCATGGATACGTCACCGAAAAAGAAATCAATTCTTGTAGTAGATGATGAACCGGAAGTTGTCAATCTTATCGAAATGGTTCTTTCCTCGGAAGATTATAAAATAAAAACAGCCTTTTCAGGAAAATCTGCTATTGAGATTGTAGAAAAAGAAGATTTTGGAATAGTATTACTTGATATTGCTATGGCAGACCTTGATGGTATAGAAGTATGCAGAAAGATAAAATCAAACCCGAGAACAAGGTTAACACCTGTTTATATGATAACTGCTCTTATAACGGAAGAGATAAAACAGAGAGCTCTGGAAGCAGGAGCAGACGGTTATCTTACAAAGCCTTTCAAGATAAATGCATTGCTCGATATAGTCTTAAAAACCCTTGGAGTTAATAACAGTGAGCAGTGAAAAGTGAAGGGTGAAAAGTGAAATTTACGCGTCACGCGTCACGCGTTACGCGTTACGATAAAATAAAAGGAGTGTTATTTTTATTATGTCATTATCTATTAACGATCTGCAGCCAGTTGAATTCTGGAGGCATTTTCAAAAAATTACGTCTATTCCCAGAGGTTCCGGTAATGAAGGTGCTATAAGGGACTATATTATTTCCATAGCAAAAGAACATGGACTTTCCTGTAATGTTGACGGGAAGGGAAACCTTGTGGTATCAAAAAACGGAACGGCAGGTTATGAACATGGACCTGTTGTAATTCTTCAGGGCCACCTGGATATGGTCTGTGAAAAAAATAAAGGAATAGAACATGATTTTACTAAAGATCCTATAAAACTTAAGATTGAAGGAGACTACCTCATGGCACAGGATACGAGTATGGGGGCCGATAACGGCGTGGGAGTCGCCACATCCCTCGCTGTTATGGTAAGTAAAGATATGCCCCATCCGCCACTGGAATTCCTCTTTACCGTAGAAGAAGAAGTGGGACTCAATGGCGCAAAGTTTCTTACGTCAGATTTCCTTAAAGGAAGAATAATGTTAAATCTTGATTCCGAACAGGAAGGAGATTTCTTTGTAGGATGTGCCGGTGGTCTTGACGGTGAGATAAGGATAAATATCGACAGAGAAGATGTTCCTTCAAATATGGCACCGTTCCTTGTAAAAGCTTCAGGTATGAAGGGCGGACATTCCGGTCTTGAAATCGATAAAGGCCATGCCAATGCCATAAAGGTGTTAAACCGTTTTCTCTGGAATATTATAAAAGATATTGATATAAAAATAGAGAATTTCTCAGGCGGAAGTAAAAGAAATGCCATTGCAAGAGAAGCAGAAGCTCTTCTGTGGATTCCTCAAGATAAAGTTACCTTGTTTGAAGAAAAGATAGGTCACTGGCAACAGATATTCAGGAAAGAATTTGGTAAAACAGAACCGGATCTGGTTATTACTATGTCTCCTCACTCTGAAGATATTACAAAAAAGGTTTTTACTGGTAAATGTGTCATGACCGTGACGAATGTGTTATATGCTATGCCTCATGGTGTGGTTATGATGAGTCGTGATATACCGGATCTTGTGGAAACATCAACAAACCTGGCCATTGTAAAAACTGAAGTAGATGAAATGATTTTAACGTTAAATCATAGAAGTTCTTCCGGTACAGCTATTCTGGAAGTGGCAGAAGCTATAGAGTCACTGGCAAATCTGGCAGGTGTTAAATACGTAAGAGGCCCCGGTTATCCCGGATGGCAGCCTGATCTGGATTCTAAAATATTAAATATATCCCGTGAAACCTATAAAAAACTGTTCAATAAAGAGGCAAATATAAAAGCCATACATGCAGGACTTGAATGCGGCATTATAGGGGAGAAGTTCCCCGGCATGGATATGATCTCTTTTGGCCCTACCATGCACGGTGTTCATTCACCTGATGAAAAACTCTTTATACCCAGTATAGAACCTTTCTGGAAGTTTGTTGCAGAGTTACTTAAAAATGTAAAGTAGTGAGTCGTGAGTCGTGAGTCGTGAGTGGATTTTATACTCATTACTCACGACTTATGGTTTTCTGGTTACTCTTTTGAGACTGTAAAAAAATAACCATTGCAAATTGTTAGAACGGTTATTATCCTCGCGTCACGCGTCACGATATAGATTGTAAGCATGATGGAGTTATTTCTTGACAATCCCTTTACATGGAGCGGTAATTACTGACCTGAGCATAAGCATTTAATAAAGGTCTTCCTCCCGTCACGCGTTACGCGTTACGCGTCACGCCTATATAAACATACTGTCAAAACCTACCGATACACCTGATTCACTTTTAAAATAAGTTGTACCGAAGAGATAACCTATTATTTCTATATATTCGTATTCGCTTATCTCTGTATCTATGACTTCTTCCTGATACAGTGAAAACCCGCATGATTTACAGTATTTTTCTATACCTCTATTTTGCTCTCTGCAGTTTGCGCAGAATACGGTAAGTTCCTGGAGATTTACACCACAGCTTTTACAGAATCTGGCATTCATCCTGTTTTCAGAATAACAGACAGGACATTTTACATTATCCAGATTAAGTTCATCTTCTGTAATTCTTATAGTTGCTTTTGATACGGACTGGTTAAGTGTTATTGAGTTTTTTTTTAGAAACCCTGAATCTCCTTCCTGTATAACAGGAAGTGTACCTCCGCAGGTATGGCAGAACTTTGCAGTTATTCTGTTTTCTGATTTACATATTACACATATGTTAATATCTTTCTTTTTTTCTTCTTTACCTGTTAATTCTTCTTCCGCCTCTTTTAGGAATTCTTCTTCAGCTCTCCTTGCTTCTTCTTCAGCAAGTCTTATTGCTTCTTCTTCAGCTCTTTTCAATTCTTCTTCCGACTGCCTGAGGAATTCTTCTTCAACTCTTCTTGCTTCTTCTTCTGCAAGTCTCCTTGCTTCTTCTTCAGCCCTTTTCAATTCTTCTTCATGAACAGATTGTTCGGATACATGTATGGCGGGAGATACAGAATACATGTTCAATCCACAGCCTTTGCAGAATTTTGCATTGGCCCTGTTTTCTGCTTTACATTCAGGACATATGCTCACAGATTCTTTCCGAACCACAGGTTCTGCCAGAGGTTCTCCATGTTGTTTTTTCAGTTTCTCTTCTTCTTCTATCCATTTTAACCTGAGAGCCTGTTTCTTTGCTTCTTCAGATTTTTCTGCTTCCTCCCGGGACATCTGTTCTTCGTCGGATACTTTTTTCGCTGGCTTTTGTTCCTGTTCTTTAAGGGACTCTTCTTCAGCAAGCCATTTAAGTCTTAGAGCCTGTTTCTTTGCTTCTTCTTCAGATAATTCCTCTCTGCCTGCTTTTTCGGTATCTTCTTCAGATTTTTCTGATTTTCCTGCACGTTCCTCTTCGAGCTTTCTTGCTTCTTCTTCTGCTCTTATGAATTCTTCCTGTGCTTTTTGTGCAAGTTCCTCTTCGAGTTTCCTTGCTTCCTCTTCAGATTTTTCTAATGCTTCCTGTGCTCTTCTTGCAAGTTCCTCTTCAAATTTTCTTGCTTCTTCTTCAGCCCTTCTGAATTCTTCCTGTGCTTTTCTTGCAAGTTCCTCTTCAAGTCCTTTCATCTCATCTTCCGTGTCTGCCGCAGATATTTTGCCTTCCTGTTGTTTGAGAGCCTCTTCTTCGGCAAGCCATTTAAGTCTGAGTGCCTGTTTTTTTGCTTCTTCCGATTTTTCCAATTCTTCCCCTGTTTTTTTATGTAATTCTTCTTCTGCTTTTATAAATTCTTCCTGTGCTTTTCTTGCAAGTTCTTCTTCTTCGAGTTTTCTTGCTTCTTCTTCTGGCTGTATGTCTGCTTTCTGTTCCTGTATTTTAAGTGCCTCTTCTTCAGCAAGCCATTTAAGTCTGAGAGACTGTTTTTTAGCTTCTTCCTCTGATTTTTCCGAAGGTTTTTCTTCTTTTCCTGTTTTTTCTCCCGAAACCTTATCTTCCTGTATTTTAAGTGCCTCTTCTTCAGCGAGCCATTTAAGTCTGAGAGCCTGTTTTTTAGTTTCTTCATCTGATTTTTCCGCAGGTTCTTCTTCAGGTTTTGTTTCAATCTTTTTAAGTTCCTCTTCACCTGTTAAAAGAGGTTTTACCGTTGGTTTTTCCGGCTCTGTCTTTATATCCGTTACTTTTGTTATTTCTTCGTAAGGAATTTCTGGCTTTTTATCTGTAATATCTTCACTTCTGGGGTGACGATGCAAGGTGATTTTATTGACCTGTGGCAGGGATTTTTCTGATGAAATTTTTTCACCTGTTTTCTTAAGTTCTGTTCTTACCTGTGTTTCCAGTAATATAGCTTCTTCGTCTGTTATTTCAAGTTCTATTTTTTTTCTTCTCAGATAAAGGGTTTCTTCTTCTGTAAAATCTCCGTCTATAAGAGTACTTTCCAGCATGGTTCTGTACAGAAGAGTGTTTAAATGCTGTCCTTCTTTCTGTAATTCAGTTAAATCTTCTTTTTTCGGGTTGATTTCTTCAATTTTATTACGGTATTTGTTTTTTACTTCTTCTTCGATTTTTTTTGCTACATCATCAGGGATTGCCAGTGCTATTTTTTTTCTTTCAATCAGATTCTTCTGGACATCTGATAAATGCCCTTCTGCCCAGAATGTTTCAAGAATGGAAGTGAATATCTGATAGTTTCTCTGACCATCCGGGGGCCTGGCTTCTGAAGATTGTTCTTTTTCTATTTGAAGTTCTTTCCTGTTTTCTTCAATTCTGAGTTTAAAGCTTTTTCTGATCTCTTCCAGTGATGAAACTTTTAAGAGTTGTTTGTCTTGCCCCTTCTGTTCGTTCAATTATAAACTCTCCCTTGATTTTTATATTATAGAACTGTACCCATTGTTATCTGCAGGAAAGGATATCTCATGCTTTCCTGCCTCCGGATTAAACTGCAAGTCTTTCCAAAGGCCCGGGTCATTGATATACATAATTATATGTTAGAGATTTTCTAAAATCAATATTTTTCCTGTATTTTTCCTCTAAAATTTATTGCCGCACATAGGGCACACCTTCCAGCCCTCTTTAATTGTCTGGCCGCATTTACATTTTCCTGGCACTGTGCCGGAATATGTTCCCACTTCAGGTGTTTTAACTGCTGCTGTGGTAGAAGCACCTGTAACATTAGTCTTTTTCATACCAAGCATTTTTTCTATTTTTTCTGCCGGTGTTTCACTTGCGGCAGGATTTGTTGCAACAAGATATCTTGCTACCAGTTCCTTTACTATTATATTATCAATCTTTCCGCCCTCTTCTTCATCAAGACATCTTTCTACTGCAGATATGCCCGACAATGTTGAGAGATTAAGAGATGGATTGAGATCTGTACGTTTTCGCAATATATAATAACATAGATTATATTTATTTGTTAAAATATTCTTTTCAAATTCTTCGTCAAATTTCTTCTGCATATCATTTCTTTTCTGATATAAATAGTAAATAATACATGCCGTAAAAGGAAGTAAAAAAGTGCCGAAAAGAAGTAAAATAGATAAAATTGTACCTACAATTGCAATTATAAAATAATTAGACATTTTCGACATTTCCTGCTGTATGCTTCTGAGCTTTTCAAAGAGCCGGTCGAAATTTGTAGGCATTTCGCCTATTACTTTACCGCTCGTTCCACAGACTAAATTTCTGTAAGGTATATTATCTACTTTATAATTGAAGATCCATACGGGAGTATAAACAAGAGAAACTTCTTTTTTATTTATTTTTGAATTTACACCTTTAAGCCTTCCTACAAGTGTTTTACATGCTTCTTCTTCAAGTCTTTTTGCTTCTGCTTCGCCTTTACCCCATGCTTCTTCCGGTGACATATTGGGTATTTCCAGAGAAAAACGCTGGGTCTCATTATCTTCTATAAAAAGGGATTTTCTTTCAAGGGGAAGAGGGAAGAGTTCTCCCCATTTTGCTTCACTTTCTTTGAGAGCTCCCGATGCAGATACGAAAGCATTATGTTGCCCGTAATGTTGACCGTTCTGGGGGTACCATTCTTCATAAACCTGATTTTCCAGCATCCCTGTCATCTGATTGATTACCTGCCTCGTTCTTTGCACGGCATTTTCTCCGTACCAGTTAGATGTCAGGTCACATTCAAAGGTATAACAGGGTAGCATAACTCCATTGGGACTTACCATTGAAATCTCTTTGTCCGTATTTTCATGAACAAATTGTCTCAGTTGAGTTTCTCTAAGGATATAAGTTTTTGCCTTATCTTCTTCGATATTGACAGGAAGTATAAATGTTCTGTCTTCCAGTCCCTGAGATTGCCCGTCAATTTCTGCAAGATATTTGGAACCGCAGTACTCACACTGGAGGGTTCTCATACTTGCTGTTCTTTTAAGCTGGGCACCGCATGTTTCACATTTTAAATTTATCAGATTCAACCCTGTTTCACCTTCTATTGTTATAATCGTGACGCGTGACGCGTAACGGGTGACGCGTAAATTTCACCCTTCACTTTTCACTCTTCACGACTTACCTTTTATTCACGTCCATTACACATCTGAAGCCTATGGCATATCCACGGTCTTTGTCACATATAAACCGATTTGCACACCTTAGATTTTGAGGATCAGAGCTTTCCCATGATCCTCCTCTTAAGGTTCTGTATTTGCCTGTTTTCGGCCCTTCCGGATTCTTATAAGGGCTTGATTTGTAATAATGTTCATCGTACCAGTCCGAGCACCATTCCATTACATTTCCTGCCATGTCCATGAGCCCGTAATCACTTGCTCCGACCGGAAATGAACCGCCGGGAAGAATACCCCGTCCCTGATAAAAATTAATCATCTGGCTCACGAGAACCGGTATATTCATATGTTGATTGTTACACATATCAGGAAACCATTCCATACCCCATGGATACAGATTGCCTGTTGTTCCTTTCGCTCCCTTTTCCCATTCCGCTTCTGTAGGCAGTCTTTTCCCCATCCATGTTGCATAGGATGAAGCTCCTTCCCATGTAACACTGATTACAGGATAATTATCACTTCCTGTCTTCGGTTTGTAAAGGCCTTCTTTAAATTCTATAAGACAATTCTGATCGTCTATCACAATCCACCACTCGCCATGACTGCCTCTGTGGGTATTTTTTTCATTTAAAAAATTACAGTAATCACAGTTTGTTACTTCATATTTATCCATGTAATAATCAGACAGATAGACTTTATGCTGCGGATATTCATCTAACCTGCCCTGTTTCGCCGTACTTCCCATCCAGAAATCTCCCCTGGAAATGAGCACCATTTCTGTATCTCTGTAAACCAGTGTTCCGGGAAGTTCTTCTGCCTGTATTATTCCTGCGGTAATAATAAATAATATAAAAAGAATGGTTGTTTTCATGATGTGTGACGCGTAACGCGTGACGCGTGATGCGTAAGAAAGACCTTTCTTTCTTCTATCTCCTTTTTATAATCTTTAAATTTCAGAAAATCTCTTCCGTCGTATATATTTTCAGGTATTTCGATTTTATCAAGATTTCCGGCTACCATACTGTAAGCTTCCCTGAAGGGAGTTCCCTTTTTTACCAGTTCATAGGCTTTATCTGTGGCGAAAATTTCATGGCTGACAGCCTGTTTCATAGCTTCTTTATTGACCATTAAATGGCTGAAGATCAGTGTCATTACTTCAAGGCACTTTGATGTTATAGCGAAGGCTTCCATAAGAGGCCCTTTTGTGAGCTGGTAATCTCTGTTATATCCGCTTATGAGTTTACTGCCTGTCATATCGGTACGGTAAAGTAAACTGTGAACCTGTGATGAACTGCTGCGTATTAATTCCAGAAGATCGTAATTTTTCTTCTGAGGCATTATGCTTGAGCCTGTGCAGAATTCATCAGGTAGAGAAAAGAAATTAAATTCTCCCATGGTAAACAGGAGAAGATCGCATGAAATTTTATCCAGTGTTTTCATAAAACTGGAGAGAGGAAAAATAATTGTGGAAATTAATTTCGGTCTTGATTGAACATAAATAGGATTTCTGTTGCCGTTAAAATTCAGAAGTTCTGCAGTGTAATCTCTGTCCAGACCTAAAGATGAACCGTATCCTGCGGCACTTCCCAGAGGATTTCGATTATTTATCTGAAAAGCTGTTTCAAGTAACAGGAGATCATCAATTACTGATTCTATATAAGAACCTGTAAGAAGCTGTAAAGAAGAGATCATTGCCCTCTGCATATGGGTATAGCCCGGCATAAGAGCGGGATTTTCATTTGAAAAATCATTTATCCTTTCTGCCAGTCCCACACCAAGGGTGTATATCTTTAAAATATTATCCCGTGCCCATAACTGCACATCTACCATGACCTGATCATTCCTGGATCTTCCCGTATGAATTTTTCTTCCCAGATCTCCCAGTTTTTCTATAAGATAGTTTTCTATGGCGGTATGTACATCTTCATGCTCTTTTTTTATCTCAATACCATTTCTCTGTATCTCTTCAAGTGTCTCTACAAGTTTTTCTCTTTCTTCCCGGGTTAATATACCGGATTTTTCCAGGGTCATGGCATGGGCAATAGAACCTTTACAGTCATAACAGAGAAGTTCTTTATCCAGAATATAATCTTCTCCTACAGTAAAATCTTCTATAAGATTATTCAGTTCTTTTCCTTTATTCCATAGTTTCATTTTTCAGTGACCAGTGAGCAGTGAGCAGTGACCAGTGAGCAGTGAGCAGTGACCAGTAAAATTGCTGCTCACTACTCACTTTTCACTTTTTACTTTTCACTTTTTCCCCATTCTTTTCGTGATTGCATGATGGGCCATAAGTCTTATGGCATTTATCTTTATAAATCCTTCAGAATCTGTCTGATCGAATCCTCCCTCAATATCCATACTGGAAAGATTCTGATCGTAAAGTGAACTCGGAGATGTTCGTCCCGTGATTATAACATTGCCTTTATAGAGTTTTAAATAAACCACTCCGTCTATTATTTCCTGGCTTTTCTTTATTGCTGCCATAAGAAATTCCATTTCAGGGCTGAACCAGAAACCATTGTAAACAAGTTCTGCGAATTTAGGTGTGAGCATATCACGGAGTCTCATAACTTCTCTGTCCATGGCTATTCCTTCAATATCCATATGGGCTGCTCTCAGAATTGTTCCTCCCGGAGTTTCATATACACCTCTTGATTTTATACCTACAAATCTGTTTTCTACTATATCAATTCTGCCAATACCGTTTTCTCTGCCGAGTTGATTTAAATAGGTAAACAGTTCCAGAGGTTTTGTCTTTATTGTACCATCTTCCAGGTTTACAACCTTTACCGGTAGGCCGTCTTTAAAATGTATTTCTATCTTTGTTTCTTTATCAGGTGCATCTGTTGGATCGACAGTTAATTTGAACATATCTTTACTGGGCTGCATGGCAGGATCTTCCAGTATGCCCGATTCAAAACTTATATGGAGTATATTTTCATCAGTACTGTAGGGTTTCTCCAGTGTTACACTCAGAGGTATATTATTTTCTTTTGCATAATTTATCAGATCTGTTCTTCCTTTAAATTTTGCAAGAAAATCTTTGTTTTTCCAGGGGGAAATGATTTTTATCTTTGGATTTAAAGCATAATAACTTAATTCAAATCTGACCTGATCATTTCCTTTACCTGTTGCACCATGGGAAACGTATTCAGCCTGTTCTTTCTCTGCAATCTCTATATGTCTTTTGGCAATCAAAGGCCTTGCAAGAGATGTTCCGAGAAGATATCTTCCTTCATAAAGAGCATTTGCACTGAATGCAGGAAATATATAATCCGTAACCAGTTCCTCTTTCAGATCTTCAATATAGACTTTCGTTGCTCCTATTTTAAGAGCCTTCTCCTTTGCTTCGTTAAAATCTTCATTCTGGCCTACGTCTGCAAGATAGGCTATTACTTCAAATCCTTCATCTATAAGCCATTTAAGTATACAGGATGTATCTAGTCCACCGCTGTATGCAAGTACTACTTTTTTCATAATTACACGCCTTTCTAAATTTTGATTCCTTTATTATAAAGCCAACGGAAAATTTTTTCAATCTTTTATTGAAAAGTTAGATTTATTTGGTTATAATCTGTGAGAGGTGAGTCGTGAGTAGTGAAAGGTGAGCAGTGATCGGTGAGTAGTGAGCAGTCACTACGGTGAATCTTACCCGTCATGCGTCACGCGTCACGCGTCACGATTATAGTGAGCTATGTATATTTGCAAATGCTGGTTTGACATACATCTTCTTGAAGAACCGAATTCTTTAAAAAGAAAGAGACAGGTAATTAAGAGTTTAAAAGACAGAATCTGGAACAAGTTTCGTGTTTCAATTGCAGAGGTGGGAGAAAATGACCTGTGGCAAAAAGCTGAACTTGGCATTGCTTTCGTCTCTTCTGACGGAACTGTAGGAGAGCAGATGTTTTCTAAAATTCTTAACCTCATTGATACAGATGATGAAGTTGAGATTGTAGACATGTTTCATGATATAGAAAAAATAAAATAATTTTTTTCATATATTCATAGAAAGGGATATTCTTTTAAGAACCTATCCGAAAAGTAATATTTATTGTACACCCTTCCGGGGGGTGAGGCTCTGGAGAAAAATATATACCGTATTAAAAGTAATTGGTAAATTAAATAAATGTAATATCGTAGCAGTCTGTAATAACAGGTTATTTTGCACGAGGATTATAGATTTTTCGGAAGAGTCTCCCCCCCGGAAGGTATTTGATGACCTTTCGGATAGGCTCTAAGGAGATACTCTTTTTCTAACAGTGGGCAGGTTCAATTCATCTGTTTCACTTATGTATTTAAATACGGCTTCCGGCCCGTTACTCCTGCAAAGAATGTTGACATGAAATTTTGCCAGCCCTGTTATTTCATAAGCTAAATCGAGAGTACCCGTATCTTCAAATATTTTTCTTTTGCTTTTAGTCAGCAAACATGACAGAAGAGTCTCTATCTGGCTTCTGGATAAAGGACGATTTTTTGTGTAAATTTTATCTCCGTTAATCCTGTAAACAGGCGGGCTTCCCGGTTCCAGATATAGTTCGGAACCTCCGCTTTCCAGCAATTTTGTAAGAAGATCGCTGAGCTTGAATTTTTTCAGATTTATATTAATTCTTTCATCTGTAATTTCATCTGTAATTTCATTCTTCTTATCTATTAATTCGGTTAATTCCTGTTCCGGGTCATAGAGTAATATATTACTGTCCTTGTAATAGCTAAAAGTTTCTTCTGTCAGTATTTCTGTAAAGGAAACCGATGTCTTTGTGGTTTTACTGAAGAAATCCATAATTAATCCCCTTATGACATAACAGATTATGCTGTTATTCTCCTATCGTTTTATGACGATTTTCAGGAAGTTGTCTTCCTCTCTCTTTAGTCTCTTTATAGGTCTCTCATATTTTTTTTTAAATAAAAATGAAAAATATGTATACTAGAATGTCTTAAATTACTATATAATTTCTTTTTTATTTTGTCAAGATAGTTATGAAATATTGAGTGGTGAGTGGTGAGTAGAAGGCCAATCACTCACTGTTCTCTATTTATCGGTTTAAATTCTTCCGGTACCGTAAAAGATCTGGGACTTGACGAACGAAGTCTTGCAGTTTCTTCATCGATTTTTCTATTTTTTACCAGATGTAACAGCGCAAGATCAAGGCTCTGCATGCCAATATCTCTGCTGCTGTGTATAACGGCATTGATCATCTTTGTTTTGCCGTCTCTAATCATATTACCAAGAGATTGAGTGGAAATTGCTACTTCTACAACAGCACATCTTCCTGTTCCGTCCATAGTCAGTATAAGTTGCTGTGCTATTACGGCACGAAGACAGCTTGAAAGCATAGATCTTATCTGTCCCTGCATCTGTCCCGGAAAACCTTCTATTATTCTCTCTATAGTTCTCGTAACACCTGTTGTATGCATTATTCCGAGTACAAGATTACCCATATCGGCAGCCTGTATGGCTTCTGTCAGGGTATCGAGATCTCTCATTTCTCCTATCATAATAACGTCCAGATCTTCTCTTCTTGCAGCTTTCACTGCATCGGCAAAACTCGGTGTATGAATACCTACTTCACGATGTTTTATCTGACTTTTTTTGTTTTTATGTATAAATTCCAGAGGTTCTTCTATTGTAAGTATATTGGCACTTCTTGTACTGTTTATATAATCCAGTAAACATGCCATTGTAGTCGTTTTACCGCTTCCAGTAGGACCTGTTACTATAATAAGCCCCTGTTTATATGCAGCTATTTTTTTGACTATCTGCGGCAGTCCCAGTTCTTCCATGGAAGGTATTTCAGGAGGTATTATCCTGAATACCCCTCCTATACCTGCATGTTCTTTTAATATATTGGAACGGAAGCGGGCAAGTTCTGACACTTCATAGGTAAAATCCAGATCCCATTCTCTTTCAAAGATCTCCCGCTGTTTATCTGAAAGTATTTTAGTTATGAGTTCCCATGATTTTTCTTCTGTAACAGGAGGTAAATCCCCTTCTGCCAGTTCTCCTTTTATTCTGAATTTCGGAGGTAAACCGATAGATATGTGCAAATCAGATGCTCCTTCTCCGAGCATAAGTTGAAAGAGATCTGTCAGGGTATAGTCATAAGAAAGAGATGTTTTTATTACTCTGGAGGGAGGTATCTGAAGAGGATCGAGTATTATTCCGAGAGCAGCCCTTTTTTCTTCTTTACTTACCAGTTCGGATTTCATCTGAGGTTTCGTCGAGCCTATATTTGTAAAGGATGATAATTTACTCATCAGGGTGGAATCTTTTGTGTCAGCATCAGGTCTGGCAGACTCCAGGAAAAGAGAAACATGTATAAAGAACATATGTTCTATACGGGTTAAAGTATTTATTGCATTTATTCTCTGTCCCCTGCTGTAGAAAACCTGTCCGAAAAAGGTACTCTGAACTTCTCCTCTGGGCCACAGGATTTTCAGTGTATCTTCTACAGATCTGTAATGGAGTCTGGTAATATCACCATCACCCTTTATGAGCTTTCTGGTAGGGAAGGTTTCCTGAATACTCTCTTTCTCCTGTTGCTCGGATATTTCCTTTACTTTTTTTCCTTTCATAAAACTGCCGAATATATCTTTAAAAGCCATAATTACCACCTTATTTCTATTTTTTATTGACTTTGTTTTAACTGTCCCTGGTTTTGATTGTTTTTATATTGTTCGAATATTGTTTTATCCATTGCTGCCTCATGGGCTACATCATAAGTTATCATCCTGTCTTCAAGGAGTGTCATAAGAGAAGAATCCATTGATTGCATACCGAGCCCTCTGCTTGTTTCTATCAATGAAGATATTTGAAAGGTTTTCTGTTCCTTTATGAGACTCGATAGAGGAGTGCAACCTATCAGGATCTCTACTGCTGCAAATCTCATTTTTCTGTCTGTAGACGGTATAAGCTGCTGCGATACTATAGCTCTTAAAGAATCAGATAGCATTGCGCCTGCCTGTAATCTCTGATCTGCAGGGAAAAAGTCAATGATTCTGTCAATTGTTCGTGCCGCACTGGTAGTACTCATAGTTGATAATACCAGACAACCTGTTTCGGCAGCAGTCATAGCCAGTTGTATTGTTTCCAGGTCACGGAGTTCACTTACAAGAATAACGTCTGGATCTTCGCGAATTGAAGCTTTGAGTGCTCTGTTGTAGTTCTTTGTATGGACTCCTACCTGGCGCTGACGAACTATACATCTTTCAGGTTTATGAATAAATTCTATCGGATCTTCTATAGTGACTATATGATCGTTTCTTTCCGTATTTATAAGATCTATTAAAGCGGCAAGAGTTGTAGTTTTACCGCTCCCTGTACTTCCTGTTACGAGAACAAGGCCCTGATTAAATCTTCCGAAGGCCGATAGAATGTCGGGCATACCGAGTTCTTTAATGGTAGGTATTTTATTTGGTATTATTCTCATTACTGCATTCAGACCTGCTCTGTGGTAATATACATTGGAACGAAATCTGTGGGGAGGTCCTCCTTTTGATGGCATAATATACATAAAATCAATAGATTGCTGTTTAAACAGCCGGTCTTTTTCTTCCCGGGAAAGTATTGTTTTTAACAATCCTTCAGTATGCTCTTTCTTTAAAGGAGGCATGGAAAGATTCTGCAGTTCACCTCTGCATCTTACTATTGGCTTCTGACCCGTAGACAGATGAAGGTCAGATGCACCGAGTTCTATAACTTTTTCAAGACATGTATGAATAAATTTCCCCGCTTCTGCTGAACGTAAATCTTCTTTTGCATCTGATAGAGGTACTGTTCTCTTTTCACCTTTATCTTCTATTCTTTCTGTAATCCCCTCTGCCAGAAGAAGAGAATCTATAATGTCATCGTCGGGAGTGAATTTTTTCTCTTTTAAGACAGAAGTTTCTTTTGAACCGGTGAGTTCTTTTGTTGTGATGCCTTCTATTAGAAGAAGAGAGTCTATCAGGTCGTCATCAATAGTAATTTTTTTCTCTATAGACGGCTCTTTTTTTTCTTCTGATTTATCCTTTATTTTTTTCAGGACTCTGTTTTCTTCTATAGATTTTTGCTCCTGCCCCTGTTCTCTTATTACTTTTTTTATGATTTCTCCTGCAGGAGATTTTATTATTTTTTTAATTATTTTCTTTTTCTTTATACCGGGGCCATCTTTTTGAGTATATTCGGACTTTGATAAATTATCCCCAGTAATGATTTCTTTTGACGGGACAGATTTTTTTATATGAGCCTTTTCCAGAGGTGCTCCTGTTCTTTCCGGCATGATTTTTTTGTGTCTTTCTTCCTGTGACGGGACAGATTTTTTTATATGAGTCTTTTCCGCAGAAATTGCAGGTCTGTCAGGCATATGTTTTTTATTTATTTCTTTTCCGGCAGTTTTTATGCCGGATATTTCCCGGGAAATAATTTTTCTTCTTTCTTCTTTATTTCCTGTCATTAATAAAGGTTTTTTTTCTGCTTCTGAATTTATGTTACCTGAAGATTTTTTAACCTTTTTTATCATTTCTGCTGCTCCTTATTACTTACTGAGGTGAGCAATTTCTCGTGACATGTCACGGGTAACAGAATGAATGATTTTATTACAGCTTATGCTCATGTCAGTAATTCTAAATTCTTTAAATATAATTTGCTATGACAGGTGATTATCCTTTTATTTTAATATAAACTTATATTTTTTGATAAATAACTTGAACTGTATTTCTATATATGTTATAATGATTTAATTATAATATTATCATATGATAGGTAGTTGTTATGGATATAAAAAAACATATTAAGATATTAAAAGCCATGTCTGATCCTGCCAGGCTCAGATTATTGAAACTATTATCGGAAAAAGAACTGTGTGTCTGTGAAATAGAAGAAGTGATGAATGTGAAGCAGAGCACTGTGTCCCATCAACTGAGGAGACTTAAAGATGCCGGTCTTGTAATCGAAAGAAAAGATGGCTGGAAGAGTTACTGTTCCCTTGATCATGTTACCGTTAATGATTTCATCAAAGACTTTAAAGATTTTTTTCTTCCCCCTGGCAGGTCTTATAAGGAAGATCGTGGCGGAGGAAATGCTGAACATGCCGGGAGGGAAGAAAAAACGACGGTTTTCAGGAAAAAAGAGTTTATAGATTGATTTTTTTTTTTTTTTTTTTTTTTTTTAAAATTTTATTAATTTATTATATTTTTTGATAAATAACTTGAACTGTATTT
>JBEHWO010000128.1:0-16177 GCA_040217695.1 Vulcanimicrobiota bacterium
CTGGCTTTGCCTGCCTGGTGCTCCTCCGAAAAAAATCTAAACTGGAACAGGCATATTTGTTAGAGCTTACATCATGCCACTTTGCATTATATTTTATTTAAATAGACTTGTGCCGCCGTGATATTTTTTGCCCTTCGGGGACTTCGTTGCTCCGGAGCACCAGGCAGGCAAAGCACTATAGTTGATAGCCAAATGGTATAACGCGTTACGAGAGCAAATATGTATTATTCACCACAGTAAAAACAGTTGTAATTCTTAAACTCAGGCTAACCGGTATTAGCTAATAGCTCTTTGAGTCCTGCATAATTTTATTCAACCATTCAAGAAATTATAGTTTTTTTTAAAGTGCAAAACTATAGTAAAATAAAAGGATTTTTTCTTCTACCCATTGAATAAATCTAATCTGATTTGTTATTATTATTAAATAATATAGAAGGAGTTTAACCTATGGCAATAACATGTCATAACTGTGCAAGGGAAAACAGGGATACATCAAAATTCTGCAGCGGATGCGGAACAAAACTGTCCATTTCTTCATCCGGTAATTTAATTTTACCTGCAGGAACAGTTCTTGAAAATCGTTATGTTATTACCGGTATTATAAAAGCAGGTATAAGAGGCGGAGTCTATAAATGTGTGGATAATAAACTGGACAAAATCTGTGCTGTAAAAGAACTCCTTCCACCGTACGGTACAGCAGACACACAGGCCAGAGCAGTAGAACTGTTCAACAAAAATGTTAAAAACCTTGCCAGACTGGTTCATCCCGGATTACCGAAAATTACTGATTACTTTGTATTTAAAGGCAGATATTATATTGTAATGGAGTTTATAGAAGGTGAAATATTAAAAAACAGACTTGTTAAAGAAGGATCCCCCGGACTTCCCGAAGAGAAAATCATCGTATGGTCAGGCCAGATACTTGAAGTGCTGGATTATCTCCATAACCAGAAACCTCCTTTAATTTACTGTGATCTGAAACCGGGTAAAATTATAATCAATAAAGACGAAAATGCTGTTTTGATGCATATGGGGCTGGAAAAAATAATCTATCAGGGCAGCAAAGAAACACAGAGAATAAGCGGTTATATACCGGAAGAACAGATGAGGAATATGGCAGAACCGTCATCTGATATATATGCCCTGGGTGCTACGATGCATCATTTACTTACGGGACAGGAACCATTACCGTTCAGATTTGAACCGCCGAGAAAAATTATATCTAAAATATCTATTGCTCTGGAACGTATTGTAATGAAAGCCCTTAAAGATAACCCTTCCGACAGATTTTCCGGTGCAAGGGAAATGCTTGAAGCTTTACCGTTCAAACCGGAATTTTCCCTTCTGAAAGTAACTAAAAAGAAATCTGCCTATGAAAAACAGTCAAAAAGAATAATATGGGATTTCCAGACAGGAGGTACAGTAAGGTCCAGTCCGTATGTGGCAGATGATATGGTCTATTTTGGCAGCTGGGATAATAAACTCTACTGCCTGAACGGAAGAGACGGAGAAAAATTATGGGATTTTAAAACAGGATGGCACGTATATTCCAGTCCCGTTATATGGGATGGCTCTGTTTATTTCGGAAGCTGTGATAAAAAATTTTACTGTGTGAATGCCAGAGACGGAAAGAAAGCATGGGATTTTGAAACGGGAGGTTATATTTATTCAAGTCCATGTGTGATAGGCAATTATGTATATTTTGGGAGCAGTGATAGAAAGCTCTACTGTTTGAGTGCAAAAAGCGGTCAAAAAATATGGGATTTTGAAACAGACGGCATAGTATACTCCAACCCCATTGTTATAAAAGACAGGGTTTATTTTGGAAGCGGTGATCGAAAAATTTACTGTCTGGATATAAAAGAAGGAAGAAAAATATGGACATTTAAAACCTTTAATGAAATAGGTTCAAGTCCATGTGTGTCAGATAATCTTATTTATTTTGGCGGACTGGATAAAAGATTTTACTGCCTGGAATGTGATACAGGGAAACCTGTATGGGAATTTAAAACAGGTCTTGGTATTTATTCAAGCCCCGTTATTTCAGATGATTTTATTTATTTCGGGGGACTGGATAAAAAATTTTACTGTCTCTGTACAAAAGACGGAAACAAAGTCTGGGATTTTCATGCAGAAAGCATGATTTATTCAACTCCTTCCATTGCAGAAGGGCTTATTTATTTCGGTACATGGGATAAAAATCTTTTCTGCCTGGAATTAAAAAAGGGAAGTAAAGTCTGGGATATAGGCATAGGGCTCGGTATATATTCAAGTCCCTGTTTTTACAAAGGACTTATTTATTTTGGTAATGAAGATCATAAACTCTACTGTGTGAGCACAGCAAAAGAACTTGAATAGAACAGTGTTCTGTCACAGGTAATGAGTATGTAAGATATTTTGTGTAAATTTACAATGTAATACATATATTTATATAAAAATTACGACACAATCGAGATAATTTCTACAAATGGCGGTAGTTTATGGCCAGATTCTGTGATAATTGCGGAAAAGAGAATAGAGACGTAGCAAAATTCTGTCTTGTATGCGGAAATAATTTAGAGGAAATAATTATTCCGTTAAGCGGACCTTTACTTCCCGGCACAAAGCTGGATAATCGCTATACCATTCTGAAGCTTATAAAGGCAGGTGGTATGGGGGCAGTGTATAAAGCATCCTATGATAATCTGAATAAAATATGCGCAATTAAAGAACTTCTTCCTCCTTACGGTGAGCAGGAAGAACATGAGAAGGCTACAGAGTGGTTCAAGAGAGAGACAAAACTCCTTGCAAAACTTGATCACCCCCATTTGCCGGGATATGTTGACTGTTTTATCTGTTACGGAAGATATTACCTGGTTATGAATTTTATAGAAGGAGAAGATCTGGAAAGAAAACTGGAAAGAGAAGGGGCGCCGGGATTGCAGGAAAGAAAAGTAGTGGAATGGACAAGGCAAATTCTGGATGTTCTGGATTATCTCCATACTCAGAAACCTCCCGTTATTTATAGAGATATAAAACCTGGTAATATTATGATAAATAAATACGAGCAGGCTACATTAATAGATTTCGGCATAGCCAGGGTAGCAAGCAGATACAGTCAGACACAGAAAACTGCCATAGGTACAAATGGCTATGCCCCGGTAGAACAATGCAAAGGGGAAGCAGAACCAAGGTCTGATCTTTATGCACTGGGGGCCACAATGCACCATCTTCTTACAGGTATAGTTCCTCTTCCTTTCAGGTTTGAACCGGTAAGGAAAATTAATTCTTCCATATCGGTTGAAGTGGAAAGGGTTGTAATGAAAGCATTAAAAGATAATGTGAATGAAAGATATGCCTCTGCCAGAGACATGTCTGCAGCACTTCCCTATGGAAGGCCGCAGAAGGGAGTAACCGTTAATGTTATAAGACCTGTCACAGTAGAATTGAGAAAACCGGGAAGGAAAGTATGGGAATTTAAAACAGAAGGCTCCATAACGTCAAGTCCCTGTGTGTCAGATGGTTTTGTTTATTTCGGAAGCAGTGATAAAAAACTTTACTGTCTTGACGCAAAACATGGAAAAAAACTATGGGAACTGGATACAGGTTCTTATACCTTTTCGTCAAGTCCATCTGTCTCAAATGGTTACGTTTACTTCGGCAGTGGTAAAAACCTTTACTGTATAGAAGGTAAAACAGGTAAAAAGCTATGGACTTTTGAAACAAACCTGGGCTTTCAATCCAGCCCATGTGTTATACATGAAGTAGTTTATTTCGGAAGTAATGATAAAAAACTCTACTGTATTTCCGCACATGACGGAGTAAAAATCTGGGAATTTGAAACAGGTAATATTATTGTTTCCAGTCCCTATGTTTTAAAAAATTTCATTTATTTCGGCAGTGACGATTACAACCTTTACTGTCTTGAAGCAAAAGACGGAAGAAAATTATGGGAATTCAAGACAGGAGGCATGGTAAAATCCAGTCCCTGCGTCTGTCTGAGTCTTGTTTATTTCGGAAGCAACGATAAAAATCTTTACTGTCTTGATATAAAAAGAGGAAAAAAATTCTGGGAATTTAAAACAGGTTTTCGGGTATGGTCCAGTCCCTGCGTGACAGAAGATTATGTTTATTTTGGAAGTGATGATAAAAAATTCTATTGTATTGATACAAGATACGGGAAAAAAGTATGGGATTTCCAGACAGGAAGCAGAGTTGGTTCCAGTCCATGCGTAACGAAAGGTTTTATTTATTTCGGAAGCAGCGATAAAAAATTCTACTGCCTTGATAACAGAACAGGCCTAAAAGCCTGGGAATTTGAAACAGGCAGCGAAATATGGTCGAGCCCGTGTATTGTAAACGGATTCATATATTTCGGAAGTAATGATAAAAAATTATACTGCCTTGACACAGGGAAATCCGGCCTTATAGCAGGAAATTCACTCAGCGGGCAGGAATATAATCTTTATGTGTAACGTGATAATAATCTAATAAAGTCTTTTATATGTATGTAAAATTACAATAATTGAGTAAATATTATGGTACTATTATAAGGAGATAAGATTTGCAATTTTTTATAATAGTTACCTTCATAACAATTTATAATTATAGTGTAGTTCATAACAAATTACAGATAATCCTCGCGTAACGAGTAACGCGTAACGCGTCACGCGTCACGCGTCACGAAACACTTAATTTCTAATAAGTTTATGAAAGTAACTATTATAAGTGAATAGTGAGCGGGGAAGTCCATTTATACTCACTACTCACCATTCACTACTCACGCAATTCCAATAAGTTATGAAAGACACTATTAAAGAAAAAACAGCAAATGACCGATAATAATTATAATTACACGGCACGCTTTTCAAGGTGATAACAAAAATGTCTGTATTTTGTGATAATTGCGGAAAAGAAAATAGAGAAGTAGCAAAATTCTGTACTATATGTGGTAATAGATTATCACAGCCTGTTGTTTCCTTCAACGGACCTTTACCTGCAGGAACGAAACTGGATAATCGTTATACTATTATAGATCTCATAAAAGCCGGCGGTATGGGTGCAGTTTACAAGGCCTCATACGATAGTATTCATAAAATATGTGCAGTAAAAGAACTTCTTCCTCCATATGGTAAAAAAGAAGAACATGAGAAGGCTACAGAATGGTTTAAAAGAGAAACACAGTTACTTGCAAAGCTGGATCATTCCAGTTTACCGGAATATGTTGATAGTTTTATCTGCTATGGCAGATATTACCTTGTTATGAATTTTATCGAAGGAGAAGATCTGGAAAGGAAATTAAAAAACGAAGGAAATCCAGGATTACCTGAGAAAAAAATAATTGAATGGGCAAAACAGGTGCTGGATGTGCTGGATTATCTCCATACCCAGTCCCCTCCTATCATTTACAGAGATATAAAACCGGGTAATATTATGATAAATAATGCAGGGAAAGCTGTATTAATAGATTTCGGTATAGCCAGGGTTTCAAGTAAATACAGCGGCAGCCAGAAAACTGCCATAGGCACGGCAGGTTACGCTCCTGCAGAACAGTGCAGGGGCGAAGCCGAACCACGGTCGGATCTTTATGCTCTCGGGGCTACAATGCATCATCTACTCACAGGAATAGAACCCATACCTTTCAAATTTTCTCCGCCAAGAAAAATAATGCCTACCATATCGGTTGAAGTGGAAAGAGTTATTATGAAAGCCTTAAGAGAGGATCCGCGGGAACGATATATGAGTGCCAGAGAAATGTACCGTGTCCTCAGCACCACTCAACCGGTCAGAATAACGTCAAAACTTACAAGACCTGTTACGACAGAACTCAGGAAACAGGCAAAAAAAATATGGGAATTTACGTCCGACGGCCCTGTTACATCGAGCCCCTGTGTATGGGAAAACTGTGTTTATTTTGGCAGTTATGATAAAAAACTCTACTGTCTTGATGCAAGAAATGGCAGCAAGATATGGGATTTCGATACAGGTGCTTATACATTCTCTTCGAGTCCATGTATTGCCCAGGGTCTTGTTTATTATGGCAGCGGCAAAACCCTTTACTGTATAGAAGCCAGAACAGGTGAAAAGCAGTGGACTTTTGACACAAATCTCGGTTTCCAGTCAAACCCATGTATCAGCCATGGCAATGTTTATTTCGGAAGTAATGATAAAAAGCTTTATTGTCTCAGAGCAAGAGACGGAAGTAAGTTATGGGATTTTACGACCGGTAATTTTGTTGTTTCCAGCCCCTGTGTTCACAAAGGCTCTGTTTATTTTGGAAGTGATGATTATAACTTCTACTGTCTTGATTCAAGAGAAGGTAAACAGATATGGGACTTCAAAACAGGAGGTATGGTAAAATCCAGTCCCTATGTTTCAGGGGGAAATGTTTATTTCGGAAGTAACGATAAAAATCTTTACTGTCTTGATATGAAATCGGGAGAAAAAATCTGGGATTTTCAAACAGGTTCATGGATTTTATCCAGCCCTTCAACAGAAGACGAGTATGTTTATTTCGGAAGTGATGACAGGAAATTTTACTGTCTTGAAGCAAAAAGCGGCAGAAAAATCTGGGATTTTTGTGCCGGTGATAAGATCAGTTCCAGCCCGTGTATAGCAGAAGGTTTTATTTATTTCGGAAGCAGTGATAAGAAACTTTACTGTCTTAATGCAAGAACAGGCGTAAAATCATGGGAATTTGAAACAGGTGGAGACATATGGTCAGGTCCGTGTATTGTAAATGGTCTTGTTTATTTCGGAAGTAATGACAGAAAATTTTACTGTCTGGATACAGGACGTCCCGGTATTACCGGCAGTAATTCAATCAATGCAAGGCAATTCCGGCCCACATTCGCGCCGAGATAAAATTGTAACGCGTTACGCGTTACGAGAAGCCTGCTTTAACCGTTTCAAAGATAAGGAGAACTTATATGTTTGACAGCCTGATTACAAAAATAACTGTAAAAACAGATAAAAAACTTATATCTTCGATTGTAGCTTTCGTACGCGATGTAGCAATCAATGAAGGATTAAATATGGATGATGCCAGAAAACTGGAACTTGTTGCAGATGAGGCATGTCTTAATGTTATAGATCATGCCTTCGAAGGACAGGACGGAGCATATTTTGACATTACTCTGGAAAGGAGACCGGCTCAATTTGTTATAGCAATCGAAGATAAAGGATTACCATTTGACTGGAAAACAGTAGACAGCGGTAAAGGACAGGGCATAGGTCTCATGCTTATGAAAGCTTTCAGCGATGAAATAAAGTTTGTAAATTTAGGTAAAGACGGAAAACGTCTTGAATTAATAAAAAATTTCTCCTATGAAGAACATCCCTCAATTAAAGAAGAATGCAAAACTTCTCAGGCCGGAGAAATTGCCACAAAACCTGTTACAGTAAGGTTTATGGAAGGAGAAGAAGGGGTAGCACTTGCAAAGTGCTTTTACCATACCTATGGTTATACTTACAGAGACTATATATATTACCCGGAAAAAATGAAAGAATTTCTGGAAAAAGGCCTTCAGAAATCAATAGTATCGGTAACAGAAGACGGAGAAATAGCAGGACATATAGGAATAGCAAGGCAGAAGCCTGATGCAACCGTAGCAGAACTTATACAGTGTGTGGTACACCCTTCTTACAGAAAAAAAGGCCTCTTCAGCCGGATGATGGAAAAATCCCTGGACTGTGCAAAAGAGGGTAATTTATACGGACTCTACAGTGAAGCCGTAACAGTACATCCTTTTGCTCAAAAAGTAAATCGTACCTACGGAGGACATGAAACAGGCTTCCTTTTTGCCAGCATTTCAGAAAGAAATATGGAAGAAGACCCTTACCGTCAGTCTTCTATCATATATTATTTTAAAATCAATGAAGAGCCGGAACGTACTGTCTACATCCCCCTTCAGCATACTACAATAATAAAGAACATATATGAACATATAAAATTGCGCAGAAAATTTGAAAAACCTACAAGGAAAGCCACCTTCGATCTGCCTGACCATGCCATGGTAGATATAAAAGTAATACCGGACAGAAAGATTGCTTTTATGAATATTTCCCGATACGGCCCTGACCTGAAGGATCTTGTCAGGGTACATCTTAAAGAACTATGTCTGAATAAAATCGAATGCATCTATATAGATCTTCCCCTTAATCACCCTCTTACATGCACCTTCTGCACCACACTGGAATATTTAGGTTTCTTCTTTGCCGGTTTAATTCCGGAACTTCATGACGGAGATATACTCAGACTCCAGTATCTCAACAATGTAACAGTTGATCCTGAACAGACTATAATCATCTCTCCTTTCGGCAGAGAATTATTTAAATATATACAGAAATGCCAGGGTGAAGGAGGACTTGTTAATTTATTGAAGGGTGCTATTTAATGCGTGATGCGTTATAATCGTGACGCGTAACGCGTGACACGTGACGGGTGGTTCGTGATGCGTGATGCGTGATGCGTGATGCGTCTTTTCACCGGGTAATAGGCGCCCCCTTTGGTTCGCCCCTACTCTTCACCATTCACCCTTCACTCTTCACCTTTTTTACAAAAAATCCAAAAAAAATTACTTAACTTTTTTCCCCCTATCTATTGCTCTTAATTTAAATATATTTTATAATACCCCTATATGATTATAAATAATAATAGCAGAAACATAAGTAATTTTTCCTTTCAGCCTGTAGTATTAAAAAATACAGAAAAAGGAAATAATGAGCCGGAGGATGCAGTAAGTATTTCCAATACTTACGATGAGTCCGGTAATTTTTATAGAATTGGCTCTACAAATAGCGTATGCAATACTTCTGTCTTGCCCTGTTCCAATGAAAGTAAAAGCACATTACCATCTGCAATTCTTCCTGAACCAGTTAATACGTCAGGAACTTTTTACAGCGGAGATTTTATAAAACCTGAAGCTGAATATACATTCAAACTTTATTCTCCTGATAGTAAAAACTCCTTCCAGCCTTCGTCCACAACAATAGGAATCGTTCATACAAATGACGAACATGATAATACCTTTAAGAAATTCGGAAGGGAAGCTACCATTGTAAAACAGAGGGAAACGATTTACGGAGATGAAAATTCATACATAATAAATCTGGGTGATATTACTTACAATGGCAACAGTAAAGAAAAAAATTCTAAATTTTTCGGTCCTGCAAAAGCTATTCTTAATTCTATGGGTGTGGAATTTTTTGTACCCGGCAATCATGATCTGGAACATGGGAGTGATTTTCTTAAAGAAAATATTTTATCAGGACTTGAAGCCACCGGTCTTCTTGGTAATGTGGCTTATAAATCAGGAGGAACGCTGGAAAATATCAAAGCCTACAAAATAGAAGAAATAAATGGAGTAAAGGTAGGTTTTATAGGTGTTACTACTCCAAAAAGTCATGGAGAGGATAAAAAAGAGGAAGATTTTACAGTCACTCCTATAGCGGAATCTCTGCAAAAACTTATTCCTCAGGTAAAAAATGAAGGTGCTGAAATAACAGTAGTCCTCATGCATGAAGGTATAAATACTGCCAGGAGTGTGGCTCAGACTATTCCCGGAATAGACGTTATAATTGCCGGCCATGATCATAAGAAAGCAGCGGAAGAAGTGAAAAATCCAGACGGTAAGAATACAGTTATTGTTGAAGCCGGCGGTAATACAAATTATGTAGGAGACATGGCTATTGAAATTGACCGGTCTTCAAAGAAAATATTGAGTATTAACTATAAACTATTCAGTACCGGCGGTGTAAATACTGATCCCGAAATAAATGAGATAGTACGTAAATACAAAAGCACTGTCACTTAGTGCCTATAACGGTAAATATTCCAATGGTTATAGTCGTGACGCGTAACGCGTGACCCGTGATGGGAGGAGACAAAATCACAGATTATCCGGTGTTATATTTTCCGCTGTTATATTTTCCGCTGTCACTACTTAGAACCTGTCCGAAAAATCTATAATCCTCGCGTAAAACAACCTGATCTTACAGATTGCCATTATGGCCGGCCATGCTGAAGGCTTCCTTTTTAACGGTAAATCGATCCAGATTTTTATAATTGATTTCTATTCCCAGGCCCGGTCTGTCAGGCACATTTATTGTAGAATCCTTATTTAAAACAAAATTCGGTTCTCCTATATCTTCCCTGTAATATCTGGAACTTGCACTGATATCAGAAGGCAGAATAAATCCCGGCAGGGATGCAAGAGCCAGATTTGACGCTCTGCCGATATTTGTTTCCAGCATACCTCCGCTCCATACAGGAATACCTCTTTTATAACATTCATCATGAATTTTTACCGCTTCAAACAATCCTCCGACCCTTGGAGCTTTTATGTTAATAATTCTGCAGGAACCGAGTTCTATTGCCGCTATTGCATGAGCAACAGAGAGAATACTTTCGTCAAGACAGACGGCGCTTTTAATCTGCTTTTGAAGAAAACTGTGCTCATAAATATCATCTTCCGAGAGAGGCTGTTCTACAAGGAGTAAATCAAGGTCATCAATCTCAGTGAATATATGAAGGTCTGAGAGTCTGTAGGCAGAGTTTGCATCTGCCTGAAGGAGTATTTCAGGATAAGCATTTCTTACAGCTTTCAAATCTGAAAAATCCCTTCCCGGTTTAATTTTTATTTTAATTCTCCTGTATCCATCTTTAATATATCTTCCGACTCTTTCAACAAGTGCTTCTGTTGACGGCTGAATACCTACAGAAACACCGACTTCTACAGACTTTCTCACACCACCCAGCAACTCCGCAAGGGATTTATTTTGAACTTTTCCCATAATATCCCATGCGGCCATTTCAATTGATGCCTTTGCCATGGGATGACCTTTAACATGACTGTAATTCTGAACAAAAGTTTCTATATCTGTAAAATCTTTACCGATTACAGAAGGTACAAGAAAATCCGAGAGAATATGCCAGGCAGTGCCGGTTGTTTCATAGGAATAGCCCGGATACGATTTTGCGACACATTCACCGAAACCTGTAATATCGGAAATTTTCATTTCCACTATGACACATGACCTCTCATGAGTTCTGCCGAAACTTGTCACGAAGGGTTCTACAAGAGTCATGACAACATGCCTCAATACTATTTCTTCTATTTTACCGATAATTTTATTCATAATATAAACTCCTTTAGGAATGGCAGTTAAATAACTGTCTCAAATATATTAATCGTGACGCGTAACGCGTAACGCGTGACGAGAGGAAAGAGACGAAATAAATTTTTATTCTTTAACAAAAATACAGGGAACAATACCACTCATTACACATTACCCATTACGCATCACGCATTATATCATTCCACTCCGTAACAACAGAAACCTGCCCAGTAATAGGGATGTTCCCATGAATGTTCCTCTTCCCTGTTATAAATAAGAGTCATTCTTTCACAGGATTGTCCGATTTTTTTTGATTTTTTCACTTCCATCTGTGCTTTTCTCAGAGAAGCAGCTCTGGTCATACCTTTTTTTATAATATTTTCATAAAGCTTTACCATCAATTCGGAAGTGGAATTATCGGAAACTGTCCAGAGAGATGCAATGACGGAAGGACTTCCTGCAAATATAAATCCTGAAGGAAGTCCGGTAAATTCATCTGTATGGCCGTATTTTATCATACCTGTTTCACAGGCGCTGAGAGTAACCATATAAGCATCAGGTAAAGACATGCCGGTAAATATATCCCTCAGGGTAAATTTCACCTCTTCACCTTTTTTATTGAACACATAAAGACCTGATCCCAGGGGATTATCAAAAATAAAATCTCCGTGACATGAAAAATGATAAAAATTACTGTTTCCTGCATAAGTCACTATATCTTCAAACATATTTCCGTGAACTATTTTTTGCTCAGAAAAAAATTTCTCAATCTTTTCCGATTCTTCCGATGAATATCTGAGATTTCCCGTTGTATCACATTGAAAAGAAAAAATTTTTTCCTTTTTATTTCTTTTTCTTTTATAACACATGTCCAGAATATGAGAACTGGGGCCATAAGTTACTTCATAATCATCAAGAACATATTTCCTTTTACCATGAATCTTTTTATACATGCCATGAAGTGGTATAAAAAACAATATTTTATGAGGTATAAAAATAATCTTCTTTACATCCGAAAGCTTATCTTCCAGTTTTGAAAATATCTTCTCATAAATTAAGGCAAATAAAAAATCCATTCTCTCAAGCCAGTGTTTGAATGTCACTGTTCCAGGCATTTTTCTGTAATGGTCATAAGCTTCCAAATAATTATTTATATCTTTATACAGTTCTTGAAGAGAAAAATCAAAGAAAACTGCATCAACCGGTTCTTTCTTTCTTACTATGAAAGCACAGGACGCCTGAGAAGAAAGAAAAAACTCCACAAGAGCAGTTTTATCATCTCTGACCAGTTTTTTTATATCTTTATATTTCATGCCCTTTACTTCATAAAAAGGTTCATAAAAATGGTCGAAGGTTTCTCTTATATCGGTAACAAAACGTAAAAAATTTTCTTTTGTTTCTTTAAATTCTTCAGACACTTTTTCTCTTTTATGACGATCTTCTTCATTTGACAGAATAAACTGAAGAGCAGACAATTTCAGTTTAAAATTTCTGTCCCGTTCTTTTACATCCTGAGGAGCTCTGGGAGAAATTTTCGTTCCTGTCATAATCTCGGCCATATTTCGTCCTTTGATTTTTTCCACATACTCCAGAGCTTCTTTAACATGTCCTTTTTCAAGTAACACATTTACAAGACTCTCATAAATCAGGAGATTTTTCTCTCTGAATATTCTTTTAAATTCCAGTTGAGACATGGAGGACATGGTATTTTCTTCAATAATTTTCACAGATTCTTTAAGACATTTTATAGATTTCCTGTGGTCACCGGACAATTTATATAGTTCACCCATGCCGTAAAAAGCCATATATCTTATTTCAGGTATATTGGAACCGGTTTTTTTTGCTCTTTTATAACATTCCAGGGCTTTATCAAAATCTTTTATTTTATTATAAAGACCTGCTCTATTCAATATACATCTGGCAAGAGATACTTTCTGCTTATATTTTTTTAATATTTTTTCTGCTTTCTCATAATACTCTAGTGACATATCAAAATGGTTCATAAGAAGATAAATATTAGCTTTATTCAAAAAACACCTTGCCACATCAACATACCTCTTATTTTTTTCAAAAACATATTCTGCTCTGTCATAAAGAGCCATGGCTCTATCAAGATTATTCTGTTCAAGATAAATATTTGCCATATTCATATCACATCTGGCTGCATCAAGTAACTGTCCATGTTTTTTAAATATATGCCTTGCATCGGAAAAAAGTTCCAGAGCTTCAGGGAATTTACGTAAATTACGATAGGCTGTTCCTTTATTTGACATACATATGGCAATATCCAGGCAGGAACCTTTAAAGACATCTTTCGCTTCATCTAAAAGCTCTATGGCTTCTTCAAATCTCTGAAGTTCAAGATAAATATTTGCCCTGTTCATATCACATCTGGCCAGATCTACCGGTAATTTATTCTCTTTAAAGATTTTTCTGGATTCATCAAATAACACTATGGCTTCATCAAGTTTCTGAGCAGACATGTAAATAATCGCCTTACTGGAGTCACACCTGGCTCCTTCTATAAAAAGCTTATTTTCTTTAAAGATTTCGCCGGCTTTTTGAAAAGATACAAGAGCTTCATCAAAATGCTGCAAATTAGCACAGGATTTACCTCTGCCGAAATAGCATCTTGCCACATCTGTAAACCTGTTATGTTCTTTAAAGACATCTGTGGCTTCATCATAAAGCACAAGAGCTTCGTGAAACCTATTCATTGACATATAAACTCCTGCAATATTAAAATCGCATGTTGCAGCAGATACAGACTGGTTATATGCTCTGAATATATGTTTTGCTTCATCATAAAGTTTTATTGCTTCATCAAACCCGGCAAGAAGAAGATGGATATTTGCTCTGTTCAGGCTGCATCGTGCCACATCTATCCAGAGTTTATTATCTCTGAACATACCTGATGCTTCATCATAAAGTTTTATCGCTTCATCAAATTTTCTTATATTACAGCATGTTACTGCTTTATTTAAGACGCATTTTGCCACATCTACAGAGTGGCCTTTTTCTTTGAATATATTCCCTGCCCGCTCGTAAAGCTCTATAGCTCTGTCGAATCGTCTCATATTACGATAAACAGTCGCTTTTGCCGAGGTGAACAGGGCAACTTCACTCAATTGCCCGTTATCTGTACATACCTCTATGGCTTTATCATAAAATGCCAGAGATTCTTCAAATTTTCTTAAGTGACAGAAAATCTCTCCTTTACCTGCATCACATCTGGCCAGATCTATGAGCATTTTATGTTCTTCAAAAAATCTACGTGCCTCATCATAAAGTTCCATAGCTGCATCAAATTTATGTAATACAAGATATATGCCTGCTTTTTCGTAATTGCATCTTGCCATATCAAGGGGCAGATTATTTTCCTTAAAGATTTCACCTGCTTTTTCATAAAGGTTCAGAGCTCTGTCGAATTGCTGTAAATTACAGTATACCTGTCCATGTCCCATAAGACATCTGGCCATGTCAACAGAATGATTGTTACCGGAAAAGATATGTTCCGCTTTTTCGTAAAAATTCAGAGATTCTTCAAATTTCTGTAAAGAAAGAGAGATGGTTGCTTTCCCCGATAAACATCTGGCCACACCGGACATGTAATTATTTTTTCCGAACATCTCTTCTGCTTCATCATAACATGTAAAGGCTTTTTCAAATTTCTGTAAATTTCTGTAAATATGGGCCTTCCCTGATAAACATCTTGCAGCTCTTACAGGGTGGTTATTTTTCCTGAACAGTTCTTCCGATTTTTCATAAAGTTTCAGTGCTTCATCAAAATGTTCTAAATTCCGGCATGCTATTGCTTTACCGGAAATACATCTGGCAGAGCCGTGCCATCTGTTGTATTTCTCAAAAATATGTTCTGCCTTTTCATAAAGTTCCAGAGCTTTTTTATATCTCTGCAAAGCAAGACAGATATTTGCCCTTCCTGACATAGTGCCTGCGACTCCGGGCCAGTAATTATTTTTTTTAAATATCCCTTCTGCCATGTAATAAAGCTCTGTTGCTTCCTGAAAATTCTGCAGATCAAGACAGAGATTTGCATTGCCTGAATAGCATCTGGCAAGGTCAAGATATTCCTTATGCTGTTCAAATATATCTTTTGCCCTGTCATAAAGCATCAGAGCTTCATGAAAATTCCTGAGTCCGCAGCAGGCTTTCGCCTGTCCCGCATCACATCGTGCTTCATCTACGGAACAATTATGGTCTTTAAAAATATGTCTTGCCCTGACATAAAGTGTTATGGCTTCATCAAAATTCTCCAGATCGGCATAAAGGCCGGCTTTCTTCACAATACATTGTGCCGCTTCCACAGGCAGATTGTGTTCTTTAAAAATATGTTCTGCCCTGCCATAATGTTTCATGGCCTCTTCAAAGCGGTCTTCTTCTTCAAGAATATCCCCTGTAAAAATTTCACAGTTTGCCACATTTAAAGGTTGATTGTTTTCTTCAAAAAAACCTTTTGCTCTGTCATAACAGGCCAGGGCTTCCTGAAAATCATTAAGTCTCTGACAGAGTTCCGCTGCGGAAAAATACGTTTCTCCCGTCCTGTAACCTGTTATTTCAGAAGCTTTTAATATGAGAGGTATAATAACATTTGAAATCATAAAAATACTACATAATCCTTCCAGTGAGAAGGCAACGAAGCATGGGATGTAAAAATCATGTAGTCACCATGATTTCTTACCTCATAGCCTCTTTCAGTCAGCCCTTCCATAACAGTAAAAGGAACTTTATTTCCTTTCCATTTAAACAGAGTACGCTGAATTTCCCGTTCTGCATAAGATTTATCAACAGATTTTCCCATTAACAGATTTCCTGCATTATATATAAAATCCATCCACTCTCCCGGTGTATCTTTCAGGGTAACTTTTATTTTTTTTAACAATGGTCTGTCAATTTCTTTCATGGCCAGTTCTTTTTTGATCACTGCCAGCCAGGCAGAAATGTCCCATTTTAAAAGATTTACAAAACCTGCAGGGTTACCTTCTCTCAAACAATTAAAGGCCAGTTCATTTTCTTCCCCTCCGGAAAAGGTAAAACCTGCATATTTATTGTCATGAGCGCT
>JBEHWO010000129.1:0-16052 GCA_040217695.1 Vulcanimicrobiota bacterium
CTGTATATAATATCATTAAGAGTTAATATGACATGCCTGGAAGAACAAAGTCAGGAGAAAGAGGATTATTTGTTTTCGGAAGGGGCTGGCCACTGAAATTCCATAATATGCATTTATCTATGCAAAAGTATAGTGTTATATATATTTCCAGTGAACAATGAGGGAAAAATATTACACATTAAGGTTCACAGTTATAATTTATTAATTTCCGATATAATCGGAGAGAGCTGTAATAAATAAATCAATATTCAGGTTATGTTTTCAGTGTTTTTAAGATTTCCGAACCGGGAGTCAGGAGCGATAACCGGTAACTATTGAATTTGACAAGTTCCAAACTTTTATGTTAAGATCATTCACGTTTCACTTTAGACTAACAAACATGACCGGTTCGGTCACAACAAATTATGAGAATTGTTTCTCCAGTCACGGGTTATACGTTACCCGTTACGATTCTCATATAAATTAAATTAAGAGGAGTTTGATTTTATGGCCAACAAACCGTTTAATGCATTCAAATTAGCACAGGACCAGTTTGACTCTGTAGCAGAACAGTTAGGTCTGGATCAGGCTACAAAAGATTTGCTCAGAAATCCGGACAGAGAATATCATTTCAATATTCCTGTAAGAATGGATGACGGAACAGTAAAGGTATTTAAAGGTTTCAGAGTTCAGCACAATGATTCCAGAGGACCCTGTAAAGGCGGAATAAGGTTCCATCCTCAGGAAACTGTTGATACAGTACGTGCCCTTGCCATGTGGATGACATGGAAATGCTCCGTTGTAGACATACCTCTCGGAGGTGGTAAAGGTGGAGTCATATGTGATCCTCACAACCTTTCCATGAGAGAACAGGAAGGAGTATGTCGCGGATGGGTTCGCCAGGTAGCAAACAACGTAGGTCCTGTTCAGGACGTCCCCGCACCCGATGTAATGACAAGCGGTCAGCATATGGTATGGATGATGGACGAATTTGAAAGGATACATGGAGGAAAATTCCCGGGATTTATTACAGGGAAACCTGTAGGTATCGGAGGATCTCTCGGCAGAACAGAAGCCACAGGTTATGGAGTAATATACGTATTAAGAGAAGCTTTAAGGGAAATGGGTATAGATATTAAATCTACAAAAGCAGCTTTTCAGGGTTTTGGCAATGTATCACAGTATGCAGTGAAACTCTATAAAGAATATGGCGGAACTCCCATATGTGTATCATGCTGGGATCAGGAAGAGCAGAAATCCTATACATTTAAGAAAAAAGATGGTATAGATATAGATGCACTGCTTAATATTACAGACAGATTTGGCGGAATAGATAAAAAGCAGGCAAAAACCCTGGGTTATGAAATACTTCCCGGAGATGCCTGGATAGAACAGGATGTAGATATATTAATACCTGCCGCCCTTGAAAATCAGGTAACCGGGGAAACTGCTCCGAAGATACATAAAAATGTAAAAATTATGGTTGAAGGTGCCAACGGCCCTACAACTATTGAGGCAGATAAGGTACTGAAAGAAAGAGGTATATTCATAGTACCTGATTTCCTTGCCAATGCCGGCGGTGTTATGTGCAGTTATTTTGAACAGGTTCAGTGTAATATGAATTACTTCTGGCCCAAAGATGAAGTTCTGGGTAAACTGGATGCCAAAATGACTGATGCCTATCTGAAAGTTTCAGCCCTTGCAAGAAAGAAGAAAATCTATATGCGTGATGCTGCCTATATGATTGCCATACAGAGAGTAGCAGAAGCATGTAAGATGAGAGGCTGGGTGTAGAAGACGTGACGCGTAACGCGTAACGCGTTACGCGTAGCGGGTATATCCGTTATTCGTTACATGTTACGCGTTACTTATTTTCAGGTTTTTTAATAAGAGAACATTTCCTATGTATTACCATTTCGATTTATCGCCGGAGTCTGTCGAACAAATAATTTCCTTAATTCAGTCAGCATTTCATAAGTAATCCTCGCGTGACGCGTCACGAAATAATAATAATACTATATTTAGCATTATACGTACAGGGGAGGTTATTCTTATGAATAAAAATAATATAGAAGATTTCTATTGCCTCCATTCCCTCATGTCCTATAAAGTAAGGAAAGTCCTTCTTGTTGCCAGTCTTTATGATTACTTTCTTCTGGAAGAAGACGGGCGACTCACCGATCTTCTGGGAGCTGCCTATAAACAGAGAGATCTCGGTTATGTACCTGCATTACACAGAATAAAAGGCGGACAGGAAGCCCTTAAAAAACTGACAGAAGAGCAGTTTGATATGGTAGTTACCATAATGAGAATAGGTGATATGGATCCTTTTACTTTCGGACGTAAAGTCAAAGAAATAGCCCCTCATATGCCTGTAGTCATACTGGCCTATAATACTCCGGAACTTGCCAGACTTCTTGAAATATATGACGAAAAAGCAATAGACAGAATTTTTATCTGGCATGGTGACGGAGAAATCCTTACAGGTATTATTCAATATATTGAAGACATGAAAAACGCCGAAAAAGATACATCTCTTATCGGTGTTCAGAATATACTCATAATTGAAGATTCAATAAGTTCCTATTCCAGATATCTTCATATTTTATTTGAAGAACTGTGGGATCAGACTGATCTGCTTTTACAGGACAGTCTCACATGGACTGAAAAATCCCTGAGACAGAGAGCCAGACCAAGGGTTCATCTGGCTCTTTCATTTGAAGAAGCTCTCAGGATTTATGAAAAATTCAAAGGCAATTTAATGGCAGTAATTAGCGAATGTTCCTTCACAAGAGATGGTATTATGGACAATAATGGAGGACTCGATTTTATCACCATGATAAGAAAAGAATTTCCCTATTTGCCTGTATTGCTGCAATCCAATAATCAGGAAGATGAAGAAATAAGCAAAAAGCTGCAGACAAATTTTCTCTTTAAAAAATCTCATACTCTGGTAAGTGATTTCAGAAATTTCTTTGAACAGTCTACCGGTTTCGGAGATCTTATTTTTCGTGATCATGAAGGAAAAGAAACAGGAAGAATTAAAAATATTACTTCTTTATATTCCCTTATAGATACAGTACCGGGAGAAATTCTGACTGAATATGTCATAAAAGGAAATCTTACAAGGTGGCTTCTTGCCAGAACAGAATTCGAACTGGCCAGGGTCGTTTCTTCTTTAACAGATTTAGAGAATAAAAAAGCGGAAACAATCAGAGAAGTGATTAAACAAATTTTTGTAGAATACAGAAAAAAAAGTCATAGAGGCTCTATTGTAAGTTATTCAAGACATTTTCATGACGATTACTATAATTTCAGCCGCATAGGCAGCGGTTCTATAGGAGGGAAAGCAAGGGGACTTGCTTTTATTGATAAAGTACTGTCCTATTTAAAACCAGAGGACTTTCCCGGAGTCAATATATCCATACCTGCGACACTTGTTCTCGGAACAGACATGTTTGACTCTTTCATAAATAAAAATAATCTTCTGAATTTTGCTCTTGAGGAAACATCTGATATCATGCTAGCAAATGAATTCTTAAACGGAGAACTGCCTGCTACAGCTGTCGGAGATCTCAGAGAATTTATCAGTCATGTAAAATATCCTCTTGCAGTAAGATCGTCAAGTCTTCTTGAAGACGCACTGTATCAACCATTTGCAGGTATTTATATTACAAAAATGCTCCCTAACAATCAATTAAATATTGATGACCGTTTCAGGAGTCTTGCCAGTGCCATAAAACTCGTCTATGCTTCAACATTTTTCAGAAATGCAAAAGCCTATATAGAAAGCACGCCCAACAGGGTAGAAGAGGAAAAAATGGCAGTTATCATTCAGCAGGTAGTCGGTAAAGGCCATGGAAATACTTTTTATCCTCATTTTTCAGGAGTAGCACGCTCTTATAACTATTACCCCGCAGGTAATGCAAGACCTGAAGACGGAGTGGCAAATCTGGCAGTAGGACTCGGTAAAACAATAGTAGACGGAGGTGTGTCACTGAGATATACTCCTGCCTATCCCGGGATTCTGCCTCAATTCGGCAATATAAGGGATATGTTTGATTATTCCCAGAAAGAGTTTTATGGTATAGATCTGGAGCACAGGACTTCCACTGCTTTTACGGAAGAGGATCAGTATCTTGTAAAACTCGGTATGGACAGAGCAGAAAAAGAGGGAGTCTTGAAATATCTGGCTTCTACCTATTCGAGTGATAATGACAGGGTTTACGACGGACTCTTCGGACATGGTCCAAGACTTATCACTTTTGCCCATATACTGAAAAATGAAATATTTCCTCTGTCAAAAATTCTGGAATATCTCCTTAAATTGAGTGAAGATTCCATGGGATGTCCCGTAGAGATTGAATTTGCCGTAACACTGGACTCAGAAAAAGGCCTTCCTGCACATTTCGGTTTCCTTCAGGTAAGACCTCTTGTAGTAAGTGATGAACTGGTACAGGTAGAATTATCCGATATAAAAGAAAAGCCTTCTCTGTGTTACAGTAAATTTGCCCTGGGTAACGGCATAATAAACAACATAAAAGATATAATTTACGTAAAAAGAGAAACCTTCAATCCGGCACAGAGTTCCCTTATAGCAAAAGAAGTTGACAGGATGAACACCATGCTCAGAGCTGACAAAAGACCTTATCTGTTAATAGGGCCGGGAAGATGGGGGTCTACAGATCCATGGCTCGGCATACCGGTAAAATGGAGTCATATAAGCGGCGTAAAGGTCATTGTAGAGGCAAGCCTTGATAATATGAATGTAGATCCTTCCCAGGGCTCACATTTTTTTCAGAATATGACTTCTCTAAGAATAGGTTATTTCACAGTTCCTCTGAATAACCCTGACTGTAAACTCGACTGGTCATGGCTTGACATACAGGCAGCGGCAAAGGAGACAAACTATCTGAAACACATAAGACTCGAAAACCCTCTGGAAGTGCAGATTGACGGACGCACCGGCCAGGGAGTAATTTTCCAGTGACCCCACAGGAGTTGTCTGGAAATAACTACATCATATTTACAGTTTATATCGCGACCCGTAAAGCGTGACACGAGGATACTAATCGCTCTAATAATTTGCCAGAGTTATTTTTCTTACAATCCTTATCAGTTTAATGGACCATGTAATAAAATTATTGATGTAAGCATAAACAATACATATATTCTCTCGTGACGCGTAAAGGGAGGAAACCTTTTATTACATACTTGTGCTCAGGTCAGCAAATATGATTTTCACTACAGATGAATCTACCTGTCATAAAAAAAAGATATATGTTATAATGTATGAAAAACTGAATTCAGTAAGGAGGATTTATATGAGTACAGAAAAAAAAGAGCTGGGAGAAGAATTTTTCCAGCTCAGCAGAGTATTACTGTCTATCGCTCAATGTGATAATTACCTGAGCGGGGAAGAAATAAAATTGATACTGACAAATATTTCAAAAAATGGCAATATGACAAAAGAACAGGAAGCAATTCTGGAAGATGATATAAATAAACCCAAGAATGTATTAGATCTTTTGCCCGGTATAGAAAGTGATACGGCCAAAGCGACTCTCATACTGCAGATGTCCCTCATACCTCTTTCGGATAAATATGTAGACAAAAGAGAAAAAGAAACAGTATATAAAATTCTTGATAATCTGAATTTCGATGAAAAAGTAAAAGAAAAAGCAAGGGAATTTATAACTGTAGCCGCAGATCTGTCTGAAGCTCTGGCAAAGTACATCTAATCTTCGGGAGGTCCTCCAATGGAAGAAGGGAAAATGACTGTTATAGAACATTTAGAAGAGCTGAGAAGGAGGATAATAATATCCGCCTTATCGGTAATCTTCTGCAGTATTGGAGGATATTTTTTAGCAGCCAGAATAATGCATATTCTTGCTGCCCCCCTGGGTGAAAATAAACTCGTCTATCTTACTCCGTCGGAAGGTTTTGTTACACATATTCAGATATCTCTGGTATGTGGGATCATACTTGCTTCTCCCATGGTATTGTATCAGATATGGGCTTTTATAAATCCTGCTCTCAAGCCTGAGGAAAGAAGATATTTTTTTACCTTTATGCCACTGGTAATTTTTCTATTCTCTTCCGGTGTGGCAGGAGGGACATTTTTCATACTGCCTGCAGGCATAAAATTCCTCATCAATTTTTCAACAGTAGATCTTCAGCCCATGCTCTCTGTAAGCAACTATTTTTCTTTTGCCATGTCCATTATAGTTTCCTGCGGTGTTGTATTCGAACTGCCTCTTGTAGCACTTCTACTCGGTAAAATAGGTCTTATAAATTCGAGAAAACTTTCGTTATATCGTAAATATGCAATTCTTCTATCCTTTATTATAGCAGGTATTATAACACCTTCGGTTGATATGTTTACGCAGATACTCGTAGCAGTTCCGATTATATTTTTATATGAAGGAAGTATAATATTGCTTAAAATATACAAGATTTAAATGCCCGCAACATGTGAAGAAAGGATATTTCATAGTGTTAAAAAAAATATTTAGTTCTTTCCTTTCTGACATAGAAAGTCAGCCTTTTTCTCAGAAAAAAAAAGAAATAAAAGACATTACTCATATTATAGAAAGACGGGAAGACCTGGAACAGAGACTTTCTGCAAGGTTTGAAGGACTTTTTGCAAGAATTAATGATGCAGGGGAATTGTACGTAAACGGTGAATTACATTCTACAACTGAATGGATGAACGGTATTTATGTAGTTGTAAGTGTCCATGATGATAAGGGACGCACCATGGGTGTAGGAAAAAATTACTTCAGCCAGAAGCATTTTTATTCCATGGAGGCTTTTTCTATTTATATAAACCTGAAGGGGGTTTCAGAAATACCTTCTAAAATAAAGGTTTACCCCACAGGTACCGGATAAAAAATTAAAAAAATCAACAAGGAGGCCCGTTATTATGTCTGATAAACTCAGAGAAAAGCTGAAAATCTCCGAAGAGAGATTGAAAGAGATTAACGATTTTTTACTGGATCCGAATAACAGTGTCATAAACGATCTCTTAAAGGTAGTGGAAAAATACGGAGGACCGGAAGAAATAAACAGGAAAGCAGAGGAATCAAGAAAACTTCCGAACCTTCTGAATAGATTGAAGGAAATAAAATCTCCCTATCTCAAAGATGTAGAATGGCTTATAGAACAGAGAGACAGCGGAGTTTTTATATCAGTGGCAGATTACAGAAAAAATATTCTAGGCGACAAAGCCGTAGAATTCAATGAAAATAATCCTGTTACCCTTGAAATAAGTGCGCTTCAGTATTTTCCCTTTTTAATAGAAGAGGCAAAACAGTGCATAAAAAACAAAGAACTCATGCCTGGAAGGTTCATAAGAGTCCGAAAAATGAAGGAACAGGAAGGGGATAACGGGGATATACTTGCAGTGGCTGCCGCCATGGAAATCATAGGTGCAAGCTATGTGGAAACTCTTGATACAAAAGGTACTGACGGCTCAAATATTCATCTCGGAGGGCCTGAAACAATTACAGGTTATTTCGGAGGTGTGGGGCAGCCAAATGAACATGCTCTTCAGTGGATCGATGAATTCCTTTATTATTACACAAACTATGGTATAAAACAGGTTCTGAATATCAATCCCGGCACTGTTATGCTGGCATATCTCCTCCATAAACTGGGCGTTCACAACGAATTCAAAATCTCTGTATTTATGGGAAATGATAATCCCTATGCGGCACTCTGGACTCTTATGGGAGCAAAACTATTTGCCGGTGATGACGGGAAAACATCACTCATAGGCTTTAACTGGAGTAATTCTGTTGACAATAAAACCATAGAGGTGACTTCGGAAATACGAAAATCTCTGGGACTTGAAGATAATGTACGTTTCGAACACCACATTACGGAAACATGGAAAAGTATAGTAAAACAGCCTTACAACAGAAGAGAAGAACTCTTAGAACTTGCAACAAAGGTTCCGAATATTTCCGCAAAACATGAAGGCGGCGAAGAGGAAGATGAAAAGATAAGGGAACACTCTTCAGATATACTCGATTATTTCAGAACAAAAGAAGAAGTAGAAGCTACAGGCCACATGAAGGATCTTTTAAAGAATTATATGGATAAACACCGTTCCGTAAATTTAACTGCAAAAGCTCTTACGAAAAAAGGGCTTTCCTTTATAGCGGCGAAGAATTTACATAAGTGAAAAGTGAAAAGTGAAAAGTGAAGGGTGAAGAGTGAAGAGTGAAGGGTGAAGAGTGAAGGGTGAAGAGTGAATAATAATTAATCTGACCGGTTGCTGGTCACTGGTCACTGGTCACTGTTCACTGGTCACGGGTCACTGGTCACTGGTCACTGGTCACTGAAAAAGAAAGGAGTCACAATACAAAATGTCAGATCGTAAAAAAATAGCCCTTCCCGATCTCTTTAAGAAAAAGAAAAAGGGAATACCGATTACAATGCTTACCTGTTACGATTACCCTACGGCATATTTTCAGGAAGAAGCAGGTATTGATATAATACTCGTAGGAGACAGCCTGGGCATGACCATGTTAGGTTATGACAGCACCCTTCCTGTAACAATGAATGATATGCTCCGCCATGCCCAGGCGGTAAGAAGAGGGTCTCCCAATGCATGGCTTATAGGGGATATGCCCTATATGACCTACCAGCCATGTGTGGAAGATGCCATAAGAAATGCAGGAAGGTTTATGGCAGAAGCTGCATGTGATGCCATAAAACTGGAAGGCGGCATAGAAATTTTAGATAGAGTAAAAGGTATTATAGCTGCCGGAATTCCTGTCATGGGCCATCTGGGACTTACCCCTCAGAGTGCAGGTGCTCTCGGAGGCTTTAGAGTTCAGGGCAAAGGTGCCCTTCAGGCAAAGAAAATTGTAGAAAGTGCACTGGCACTTGATGAAGCAGGGGTTTTTGCCATATTACTGGAAATGGTTCCTGACAGGGTATGTAAATTGATTACGGAAAAAGTAAAAGACTGTATCATCATAAGCCTGGGATCGGGTGCAGATGCTCACGGCCAGCTTCTCATATATCACGACATGTTCTGTCTCTATCCGAAATTCAAACCGAAAATGGCAAAGGTCTTCGGAGATGCCGGAGGAGTCATACTGGAAGGACTTAAAGGCTATGTAAACGAAGTAACAGGGAAAAGCTTCCCTCAGCCGGAAAATTATTTCGGCATGAAAGATGAAGAATATGAGGAATTACTTAAACTGTTAGGGTAATATATTTCAGATAAAAAAAGGCAATATTTATCTATATTGCCTTTTTTATTATGAATTTGATGTAAAAGCCATAGATAATTTTTCTCTGTTTTGATGCCGGTAGTTTTTATATAATTTATAAGTAGAATAAAAAGGATCGTAGAATCTGCTCAATAAATAGCCTGTCAGGAAGACAGGGATATAAAGCAGAGGTAATAAAATATTGTTCCTGTCCTGTTTAAGCCGGTCTTCTATTTTATATATGTAAAACAGGCATTTTATTTTTCTTATCAGTTCAGTATTTCGGATAATTATTTCCTTTTCTTTATTGAATAAAGCCATAGAAAGTTCTTCAGATGAATCTATCATAATATTCACTCCCGAAGAGGATCTCTTTTGTTTTTTTCTCATAAACCATGATATTTCCTTCTGAAGATCTTTATAAAAAATTATGATATAATATTTTGGCAGGTAATGCCAGTGCTGAACCATAAAGATTTTATTGAACTAATCTCACTTCTGTCTCCTATAGTTATTATTCTAAAATTCCTTTATCAAGGGAGGTTATAGAAAATGGAAGAGCCACAGCAATATCAATCGAATGTATATCTTGAACAGGTTCTGGCCCAGAAAGCTCAGGTTGAAAACGACTTAAAAGCTAAACGTGCTCCTCAGTTACCTGTTTCACGGACCAGATCCGCCGCAGGTGATGGCAGAGAAGGTCCGCCATATGCCAATAACGTCCGTATAACAGGATGGTGGCCTTTTCAAAATGTTATCGTTCCGCCCAATGTATATGTAGTCCATACAAGACGGGGCTATAAAGAACCTCTTCATATAGGTCTCGGCATTTCCTTTCGTTTCGATCCCGTAAACGATGCCTTCCTCATTGTGCCTGCAACCATGCAGACCATTCTCATACATGCAAACTGTATCTGCAGAGAGAAACAGGGACTTGTCGTGCAGGGTTATGTTCAGTGGATTATAAACGATATAAAAACAGCTTACAGAAAACTGGATTTCTCAGATGCCTATGACCCGATGCGCGTCATAAATGTACAGCTCAGGGAACAGGCAGAAGCGGCCATTAAAGACAAAGTGGCCACAATGAGCATTGATGAAGTACTCACAGACAAACAACCGATTATTGAAGAATTAACGTCACGCCTTCGCCATGTAGCGGAAGGAGAAGGACAGGACAAGGGACTGGGGCTCAGCATCGTAACGGTTCAGATTAAAGAAGCAGTGGTATGTTCTTCAACTCTCTGGGAAATGCTCCAGCGTCCCTTCCGGTCTGAAAGGAAAAAAGAAGCCCGTCTGGCAGAACTGGAAAATGAAGCAATTATAAGGGCAAGAGAGTCTGAAGCGAAAAAAGCTGATGCAAAACTTCGGATTGAAACAGCAGAAGAGATTGCAGGCCTTGAAGCACAGACAGAAGCAGCCAGATTTGACAGGCACCAGTCGGAATTGATAAGAAGGGCTTCAGTAGAAGCCGAAACAATAGAGAAAACCATGGAACATGAAAAAGCCAAAATTAAACATGATGCAGAACTTGAAAAACTCAGGCTGGAAAAAGAACTTGCCGTAAGGCAGATGAAACTGGATTCGGATCACAGACAGGCAATAAGAGAAGTGGAACTCTTTACCGAAAGGCAGAAGGTAGAAAATGAAATATCGGAACATGCTCTTCAAAAACATATGTTAAATCATTTACCTGAAATTGCGGAGAAACTTCCCAAGCCTTCGGAGTTAAAGACTATTTCTCTGGGCAGTAATTTCCCTTTACTGGACTTAATTGCAAACCTGAAATCCATTCTTGGAATCGGTCACGGGAAAAACGAATAAAAGAAATCTAAGCTATCAGCAGTCAGCTTTTACAGGAATCACATAAAAATGTCATATAGAATAAACAATCAAACGTGCTTCCTTAGCAGAAAACGGCTGAAATACACTCTCTTTACCCTTTGCGGCAAATCTTTCCAGTCCTGTCATAAAAGATATGCCCTCTTCCGTTTCTCTTTTCGCCAGAACCTGAAGGGTCGGTTTCAGAAGATAACGGGAAAGAAACACTATTGTTTTACATTTAGCTCTCGTTATGGATACATTCAGTCTGTTCAGACTGTATATAAATTCATCTTCGGATATGGCAAGCTCCGGGTCAGAAACTCCGTAGCTCACAATAACAGAATCACATTCCTGTCCCTGCATCTTATCCACTGTGCCGACAAAAGGTTCTGTTAATCCTCTGTTTTCCAGAGCTTCACATATGGCATCAATCTGAACATGATGGGGAGAAACTATAAACAATCCCTCTTTCCAGAATAATCTGTCACCTTCTCTGTCATCAGGATAGGGCTTCCCCGTATCTTTCATAATAAGTCTTTCTCTTAGAGCCAGGGCAATCTGTGCCACAAGTTCTGCTTCTTCACGGTTTTCAGAACCGGTCCTTATGCCTTCAGTAATACAGAGAACAAGGGAATAGTCAGGCTCAAGCACTGTTTCTATAAATGGATTATCATAGAGATTGTCAGTCAGTAATAATTTTTTTGTTTCTACAGCGGCGTTAAAACTTTTATATTTCTCTCCGTAAATCTTTTCTGCAGGATAAAGACAGAGGGTTTTGTTCATCCTGAAATTCTCAAAGAGCTGACATGTAAGGGTTTTATCTATGTCAGGATTTTTCAGTGCTTCGAATATGGAACGGTGTAGTAATGGTTCACCGGGGGCAGGGTCGGGGTAATAGCCCTTTATAATAGGAGGAAGCTGTCTGTCATCTCCAGCTATAAGGAGCCTTCCCCCTGCTTTCAATCTGGATATTGCCAGCAATGATTCAGGCACACGTAGCTGTGAGCCTTCGTCAATTACAACCATATCAAAAGGAGTGTCTTCATCTGCTTCCGTAAACATTTTATTTGTCGAATAAACGGTGCCTCCGAGAATACATCTGGAGTTATTACATATATAATCGAAACCTTCTTCAGATTTTACCTCCAGAATTCCCGACTTTTCTTCATTGCTTCTGCCCAGTTTTGCCAGGGCAAATTCTTCCTTCCATATGTTCAGCGAATCATTTAATTGAACAATTTTCTTAAGACAGTTAGAAATTGCCGTATGAGTAAAAGCCGAAAGGAATATTTTAAAAGGTCTGTCAGTCAGTCTGTGAGCTTCAAGTATACACAGGAGGGCTGCCGCAATAAAATGAGTTTTCCCCGTTCCGGGAGGCCCCCACAGGAGAGTCAGTGTTTTATTAAATACATGGTCAAAAGCATCTCTCTGGCTGTCTGTCAGATATTTTAACGAAGGTATTTTTCCCTGTGCTTCTTTCAAATCATCCTTTTCTTCTATGTCTTTACAGTATTCTACAGGGTTTTGAAGCAATTTTATTGCTTCCGGTTCTTCCATACCATCCAGTTGCGCAAGCCTGCTTATGACCTTTTCGCCTGTCCAGTCAGTAAATTTCGACTGTAAGAGATAATCCTTCCCTTCCTCAACAGGCGGAGACATGGCACCTTTTTTCAGTTGAAGAGTAACCCTGCCGGGGTGAGAATTATCTTTAATCTGAGCCAGATATAAAGCTTTATTTTTCGGAGCGTAATATTTATATCTCGGATATTCCGTAAAACTCATCTGGTCTTTATCTCCTTCCGGAGTGTCTTCACTCAGGATATAAGACCATATATTATCTCCATCCAGTTTACCTGCAGCATCTGTTTCTTTCAGGGAAAACTCTGCCTCTGTATAACCTTTAAATACTTCAACATTTCCCGTTGCAGTCAGAGTAAAAGCAAGGCCTTTCTGTTTCCTTTCATTCATTGGAAGAGTTCTCTGTTCTTTTACTGAGAGATAGCTCATAACAGTCTCATATCTGATTATAAAATCCAGCTGTGATAAAAGGGGATGATTGAAATTCCTGGATGAAGGCAGAGAAAATTTCGGCGGGTAGGCAAAAAGAAGACCTTTTGCACAGTGTCTGATACCTGTGAGTATATATGATGTGGCATAAAGGCGTTTTTTCAGTTCTTTTTCAATCCATTCTATCCTTTTTGCATCATCATTATTCCAGACTTTATATATGGCGTCTGATTTAAGTGCATTGGACAGCCTGAAGGTGAAATTATCCATAGGATTATATGTGAAATTTTTCCCTGTAACGCTGTTAAAAACATCCAGCACATCGGATAACTGATAGGCCACAGGTACAGGCAGGGCAAAGAGTGACCTTATAACATCTATTATTTTCACCGCAGGAAAAGAAGCTTCAACATCAGGATGTTCTTCATTGACAAGGAGATTTTCGCTGTGAAAGTGAAAGAATAAAGCCAGAGATTTCTCCGACACGAGGGGATCTTTAAGACCTTCAAGCAGTAATTCTTTAAGCAGTTCCCATTCGAAACTATCAAATACATAGGTCTGAAGAGATTTTTTTTCTTTCCATTGTTCTTTACTTTCATTTTTAGTTTCATTATAATCATGAACTTCTTTAAATATATCGTATATACACTCTATAAATTCCCTTCTGATTCTTTTACAATCCTCCATAGACGACGCTACGAACTGTTTTTCCGGTATAGAATCAGGTTTAAATATATCATCGCTGCCATTACGTAAAAAGGCGGCACTGTAAATCTGCCCGGAAACAGGTTCTTTCTGAATGGTAAGAAGGAGTTTTATATCTTCCCATACAGGCATTGAAACGGAAGAAGATCCGAAATTATCGATCTGCCCGTCCATAAGAGCATCTACCATTCTGGCGAGCCTGTCCTGTTTACCGGAAAGAGAAGCACATCTGGAAAGAGATTTTTTACTCCTGTTCTCTGAAAGAAATCTTTTCATACTGATTAAATCATCTATATGTTCTTCATCTGAAAGGAATTTTCTTCCCATAGAACTCAGATAAGGTATGAGAGAAATACTTTTACTGTCTTCCGCTTCTTTCCGGCAGAAATCATAATATTCACACCACTCGCATCTGTAATGAATATGCCAGTGGACAGAGTCTGTCCGTGATATGCGGGGGATGTCAGAAGAAAGCATTTCTTCAATCTGAGGGATAACGGTATTGATATTAAACCATTCAGGTTCCGATAATCCGTAAGTCCAGACACCGCCTTTTGAAAAATTTACCTGTCTGTCTATGCCATGGGCTTTACAGATATGAGAAAGGAACAGAGCATATAAGGCTACCTGAATCTTATGAGAAATTTTCATTTCATCAGAGGCTTTTACGTCTATCACGGAGAGTTCGATAACCTTACCGTTTTCAGTGGCATATATAAGATCAGGGAAACAGGTTGTAAATTTTACGCATGATCTGTCCAGATTATAGGTTTTATAAAAAGATTCCGGCACGGTAAGACACCCCTGGTAAAGGTATTCTTCTTTTCCTATATTTCGTAAAATATCTATAGTGCTTTTTTCGTCATGAACATGATTGAATAATCTTCCCCCGTTCTGTGTATCTGCCTTATAAACCTTCTTCAGACCCTCTACAACCTGCTCTTCCCATTTATATCCTGCTTCCAGCATGGCTTTTGTTACAGGACTGTGGTCATAAGGCGAAGAAGGTATGTTTTTCTTGTTCTTCTCTTCCGAAGGAGTGGCTTCATAGAGCAGATATCGTTCACATTCATGGTAGAAATACCGTGCAATTCTTGACGGAGATATATTCAGCATGGACAGGCCTCTTTTCTCTTTATATATATGTTGAAATATTATTCACGTCTTTAAAGAATATTCCTTCAAGTATTATATGAGAATCGTGACGCGTAACGCGTGACGCGTGACGGGTTTAATCCCTGCCCATTACGCTTTACGAGATTATTTTTGATTATTACAATAAAGTTCCTATAAGTACCGGCACCTTATGGTAACTCCTGAATTTGCCAGGAAAGTGGATGAATATATGGATAAAAGACAGGTTCTTCTGGAAAGGCTTTCCCGGTGATTTATCTGAAAAACCGCAGCATCCCCCCTGATTAGAGGAAGATGAATTCAGAGTTCCGTCGTGTACCCTGGATTATTTGCTCTAATTTCACTTGTAGATTTTACCACTATAAAGTATAATTATATATTATAATTAGTGAAAGATATATGATTATGAATAAAACAGAATTAAAGCAGATTTTAACAGATCTTTTTAAAGATCAAAAACTGGCAGTTCTCTCCACACATAGCAAAGAAGGGCCCTACAGCAGTCTTATTGCCTTTGCTTCTACAGAGGACTTGAAATACATATTATTTGCAACAACAAGGGCTACAAGAAAATATGCAAATATGACAGGTAATTCTTCTGTATCACTCCTTGTAGATAATAGAAGCAATGATGATGAAGATTTTTATAGAGCAGTGGCAGTTACTGTCACAGGAAAAGCAGTGGAAGTAGAAGACGGGGAAAGAGAAAATCTTTTAAATATTTATCTGGATAAATTGCCTTATTTAAAACATTTTGTAACATCTCCGACATGTGCTTTTCTTAAAGTTACAGTAAAAACTTACTATATAGTAAACAAATTTCAGAATGTTATGGAATTTCATATAAATTATGAAGATAGTAATTCCCCTGAGAGAAATATGTGAAAAATCTAAAAAATATACAGGCAGTAAGGCTTATTCTCTTTCTGTTCTATCGGGAAATGGAATCAACATACCTGAAGGAATATGCATTACTTCTCATGCATATAATAGCTTTATTTCCTCTACGAAACTTAAAAATCTGATACTAATGGAACTTAGAGCGTGTCGGAAAAATCCTAGCCTACCGATAAAATTTCGTAAAATTCCTTTCTCACTTATTGGTTATTTTCTACTATTTAGACCTTTAATAAATATTACATTATTCATTTTTTGATAATTTTACAAATTATACTA
>JBEHWO010000130.1:0-16045 GCA_040217695.1 Vulcanimicrobiota bacterium
GACCGTCGTCTCTTGCAAGGATTATAAAAGCAGATAAAGGCACAAGGACTGAAGCACTTCTGAAACCATGCTGTATTATAAGCAGTTCGGGCATGATGACGGGAGGGCCTTCCGTATGGTATGCAAAACAGCTCATAGATAATCATAAAAATGCCATTCTCATAACAGGATATCAGGATGAAGAATCTCCCGGCAGAAGGCTTCTGGAGATGGAAACAGGGAAAAGTGTAAAAATTGGTGACGAAGAATTTTTACTCGGTTGCAGAGTGGAAAGATATCATCTTTCGGCCCATGCCGATCAGGGGCAGCTGTGTCAGTGGATAAGTTATATAAAACCGAAATCAATTATCCTGGTTCACGGAGATCCTTCTTCCGTTCAAACACTGAGAACAAAGCTTGCAGATAAATATATTGTATGGAACCCGAAAACCGGTGAAACTGTAATGCCTCTCGGTAAACCTGAATGGATGACGGAAAAACTTAATTTTGTCATGAAAGGAAAAGATATAAAATATAAAGGAAAAATGGAATTTCTGGATAAAGAAATAGTTATAAAAATAGATAAATCTATAGAAGACGATCCTCTCTGGCAGCAGTATTATGCAAATTATAAAGAAATTGAACTCAAGTGGCATGGCACGAGACTGCTCATGAGAGGGAGCGGTGAACAGTGAAATAATAAAGAGTGATTAGTGAAACTTGTTTGTATTTTATAGTTAGTTTTATCCATAAATAATGACCTCGTAATGCGTAAAGCGTAATGCGTGATGCGCAGGGATTAACGCGTCACGCGTAACGCGTCACGCGTAACGCTAAAATTGTTTCACGTGAAACACATAGAGGGGGTAGAAAATGAATATAAAGATAACAGAACATTCTTTGAAGGAAATATTTAATTCAACTATTACGGAACAGAAGGACCCTGAGGAATTCTTTACAGAACTGGGCACTCTTATTTTAAATAATTTTTTGTCTGTAAGAGTAATAGGAGAACTGGCTTACAGCCTTAATACGGAAATATTTGAAGCATTCAAGGAAATTTTAAAGGCTTTTTTTACAGATCATCCCCCTTCGTGTTTAAAGAAAATCAATACAAAGGAAAGCCGTGCCGTTATAAGTCTTTACCTTGTATGGGCAGGCACCGGTTTTTATATAGATGAAAAGGAAAGACCGTTCTGGCCGTATATTTTCGAAGGTCTTGGTATAAAAGATGTCAAAATGTCCGGTCTCTTTGGCCATATGTTTATGGATTGCCTCAATGAGAACGAACTGGAACTCTTTGAAGATGTTTCTGACAGGCAGGGCTATGTGACGCGTATATTGTTTCATGGCCTTATCCCTCCTGCATATATAGATATATTTATGAAGGAATTTATGGAACCTGACCTGTCCGGAGAAATACATGAAAATGGCAAAAATCTTATAAATAAATGGATTAATGAAGATGAAAAAATTAGGAAAATTCCTAAAGGTCTTCAGAGCTTTCTCCAGTACGGCAATCCTGTTAACAGCAATATCGTGGATAAAATCCTCTGTATGGCAGAAAGGTGGCATAAAGATAAGCCTGTGATTTACTGGCAGTGGGGATTGCCTGAATATATAGTGAAATCTTTTCATAAATTTTTTAAAGAGAGCGATAAAATTTATAGACATGATGTGCCCTGTATTTTATTTAATCCTTCCATGGGATGTGCCCCTTTCATTATTACCGCCGGCGAAGAAGAAAGAGAGATAAACTGTAAAATTTTGAAGCAGGAAAAAGAAGAATATGTTAAAATTAATTGCAGGGAATATTCTCCGGCTCCGTCAGAAGAATGGCATGTTAAAATCCATGATAAAGACTATATTATTCACGGTAATTTCCCTGAAACCGATGGTATGAAGATTCCGCTCTTTATCTTTAACGGTAAAGATTATAAACTCGTAAATAATAAATATGCTGATGAATTATTTTTTATTTATTCCGAAGAATCCGATTTACGATGTTCTGCCGGATATACTGTCTCTATGCCTCTTTACGGTAAGTGGAAGGGATGGAAAGCCCTTTACTGTAAATTTGATTGTGAACTTACTGTTTATTACAGTGGCCCTGATATAACTTTCTCCGAGATATTAAAAACAGATCTTCTCTTTAAAACTTCTAAAAATCTTATCAATAAACCCCTTCTTGTAACAGAAGACAAAATTCCTTCATGGATAAGATGTTCCGATGATATTCCTGTCATTACCCATCCGAGAAATTTGAAAATGTCTTTTACTGTGGATACGCTGTTGTTCTGGAGAAATGCTTCATGTGAAGTGGTCCGTACAGGCAGCGAAGAAGAACAGCAATCACTCTTTCAGATTAATTATGAACCGGAAGATAAAAGTATTTTTGTGCCTTTGAAATCTCCTGTACCGGGTCTTTATGAGATTCATGTCAGAGGTTCTATCGGAATGAAGGATATAATCCTTCCTTTTGTATATTTACCTTTCGAAGAATATAAAAGAGAATTTTCACCGGACAATCCTCACAGAGCAAAGAGTTTTTCCCTTGTTTTTTCCAGAATGCCCGAATTTAAACCTTTAGAAAATACTTCTTTTAAATTTTACGGAAATAAAGTCAATTTTTTTCCTGAAGAAGACAGAGGAGAAGCTTCTCTTGGTATGAAATTATTTCCCGGTAAGGGGAAAGATGTGACTCTATTTCTTGACAGAAGTTATGCCAGATGGGCGAAGGTACATGACTCCGATGTTATTCACTGGTATGACTGGAAGTCGGTAAATGAATGTTTTCCGGCTCAGGAAATAGACACTTTTCACGACAGTAAAATACTTGTGTCTGCTGATGAAGCAGAACTGTCATGTAAGGACGGTATATTGACATTTCTTCTGGAAATTTCCTCTGTGTCGGAAAAATTCCCATTGATTTCATGTGAATATGGCAGATTTAAATCCCTGTGGGTTCTGGAATTAAATGACTTTATTTCACAGTTAAAATCTTTCGGTGATTTCAGACAGGCAGATATTATTATGAAATATAAGAATATGTCTCTCTTTACATGGAGGAGGATAACGGAGTTTGAAAATCTTACGATTGAGTCGTTGAAAAATAAAAACAAAACAGAAGAGATAAAAATTAACTGGAAAGAAAACCCTGTGGATTTTATGTCTGACAGAATCCTCAGGTTATATCCTATCGAGAATCCTGATAAGATCATGACGTTACCTTTAAAAGATTTTGAAAAACCGCCTGTTGTGATGAATATAAAATCTCCGGCAGAAGGAGGAGTGTGGTCTGCATCGTTATATGTCAGGCATGACAGGCATTTTGACAGACCGGTTAAAGAAACGTTCTGGATGAGAATACCTGACAGATGGGTTGACTGGCTTGACTGGAATCATATAAATAGAGACAGACCTCTCGAAGTGCCTGAAATATGGGAAAAGATGGAAGAAGAAAAAAAAATCTCTTTAACTCCATGGTCTTATTTTTCCTATCTTTTTTATAACGGCAAAGACAGGCATTTAATTGATGAATTTAAGTCTTTAACAGGTAAGGAAATAATTATACGCCTCATACCTTTCTCCAGAGGTTCTCTGTGGGATGTTAAGGATGACGCAGGAACTAAAATGACCCTTGAAGTGACTTCTTCAAGTCTTGATAATACAGGAGAAGATTCCTTTTATGCATGCAGTCCCTCTGACTGGTATAATATGCCTCCTGAAATTGAACTTACTCTGTCTGATATAAATGGCGGAGAAATATGGAGTTTTATTAAAAAGAAACATGATATCCCCCGTATAATATCTTCTTCGGGAGATACTATGTCTGTAGATAAATGGCTGAAAGATATATTAAAGAGTAATACCATTCAGGCGAAAATGCCCCTTGAAAGCATATGGCATAAATCTCTTTATTTACCTGTTTTAAAATGGATTGACTGTGAAGATCAAATATTTGCTGCAGGTAAAAATCCTTCCGGCATTATTTCTGATTTAATTGACCCGGAAATAAACAGGCAGATTATTAAACTTCTGGACAGATGGAAAAATATATCACTGGACCCCCTGCTGGTCAAGCTTCTCAGTGAAAGGATAAGGCTTAAATCTCCCGATGCTCTTACCGGGGCCGTGGCATTTATCTGCAGATTAAAATCCAGAGGTTATGAAATTTCCTCTGAACTGGAAAGTCTAATAAAAGATACCTTTGATTTTATTAAAAAATTTTTACAGAGAGCTTTTTTGAGAGATCTTATTCTTGCAGAAATTTTCATAAGCTGGTATGCAGAAAATCTTATATGGAAAATTTAAATGGAAAAATTAAAAAAAAATTTTTTTAGAAGGATTTTTTTATATAAAAGTTAAATATATAGGTTTACTTTGTATGTTTATCAGGTAATCAAGAAAAATATCTTATCCTGGCTTGAGCCAATCCATTAAAGAATACCATTTCGCTATAAGGTCAATAAAATATCAGACCCATTCTTAACAGGCATTATACGGAAGTTGATTTCTATTTCCCGTCATCTGGTATGATGGAGTCTCATTGAAGAGATATCTTATATTTTTTCAGAGGAGTGGTTAATTAAAAAATTAATGTGGTGACTGAAGCGAATTGTATAAGGGAAACGGGAGGTTAAAACATTGTCCAGTTGTATTTATTGTGGTAAAGAAATTACCAGTGAATCTGTATTTTGCCAGTTCTGCGGTTATAACAATATTCCCCTCACACTTGAACCGGGTGTATTACTTCACAGCGGCAGATATGAAATTATTCAGACCCTTGAAACAGGGGGTATGGCTATACTCTATATTGCCAGGGATCATAATCTTGATACGTTATGTACCATTAAGATTATGACGGATAATTTTAAAGATCCTGAAGAAAGAGCATATGCAATCAGTAAATTCAAAGATGAAGCCGTTATACTTGCCAAGTTAAGACATCCGGGCCTGCCTGTCGTGCAGAATCATTTTGTAGAAGACATAAGATACTGTCTGGTTATGGATTATGTGAAAGGCAAATCCCTCGAAGATATCCTCTATGATGCTCTGTTGAATGATTATTATCTGAGCCCTGAACTTGTAATTAACTGGGGTATACAGATCTGTGATATCCTGGATTATCTTCATACCTATAAACCTATGATTATTCACAGGGATGTAAAGCCTGATAATCTTATGGAACATGAAGACAATCATGTCGTACTGGTAGATTTCGGTGTGGCTCATGTGTTTGAGAAAAGAGACCCGGGTACAAGTGTCGGTACAACAGGTTATGCATCACCTGAACAGTATCTCGGGAAAGCCTATCCTCAGAGTGATATTTTCGCTCTCGGCGCAACACTGCACAGACTTCTTACAGGATATGATCCTTCGGAAGCTGAAGGAAATCTTTTTATATATCCTTCTCTGAATAAATATCGTGATGATATGCCTTCAGGACTTCAGGAGATAATTTCTAAAGCTACCGAAATGGAAGCAGAAAACAGATTTTCTTCTGCAAAAGAATTCAAGGAAGCTCTTTTGAAGATAAAAGTGGCAGATACACAGGTTAAACCGGAAGAATCGGTAAAGAAAACTTCTGCTCCTGTTTCTGAAAAACCATTGCTTTCAGATATATTTAAAATAAAAACATCAAATCTCAATCAGTTCAAACAACAATTATCCAAAGTAATTGGCCTGGATATCGGTTCTCATGAGATAAAACTTTTACAGATGGGTGTGGACTCCAAAGGGCATATGGGACCGAAATTAATCTCCTGTAAAAAAACTCCTGACAATACTGTTTCGAATGGTATGATAATTAACCCGAAAAAATTGAGTGAAACGATAAAATCTATGCTGAAAGATAAGGAGAATTTCGATGTCATTGCTTCTCTGTCTCCTTATTGTTCTGTTATAAGGACAATAAAAGTTCCTGTCACGTCTGCCGATAAACTTCCTTCCCTGTTATCATCCAGCCTCAAACAGATCATTCCTTTACCGGTAGAAGAATGTTATATTGACTATAAAATACTTCCTTCTCATAATAATGACAGGGATATGAAAGTGAGAATAATAGCACTTGTAAAGAAAGCCTACGATAATCTCAAAGAGACGTTATTTCTGGCAAATCTGAAACCTGATAATGTTATTATAGAACCTTTTGCAATGACTGTTCTTGCCAATCTCATAATAAAAGATGAGATTAAAAGAAAAAATGTAGCTATAATAAATATGGGTGATGAAGGTACTTCATTGACTCTTATGAAAGACGGCCAGCTTTCTCAGACAACTGTTTTCCCTTACGGCGGGCATAAATTGACTGAAGCTATTATGCAGGCTGAAATGGTAGATTATGAACATGCAGAAGAACTTAAAAAGATTAAATATGATAATATAAAAGATATAAATAACACAAAGACCAACTTTTTTCATCTTTTAATACTGCATGTCAAGGACTGGGCCACCGGGATTTCAAAAGCTCTGAGATATTTTGGTTCTGATTACAGACTGGATAAGTTTGACTCTATAATTTTTTGCGGCGGTGCGATTCAATTCAGAGAGCTCCATAAATATATCAACACTCAACTTAAGATTAACTCATATAAATTCTGCCTTCCTAAAAATAAAAAGACCAGTGTGAATAAACAGCAATTTATTCTTGATAAGGAAACCGCTCTCATGTCATGTATGGGCCTTATTATCAGTTCTTTTAAGGATTTAAAGGAAATACATGAAGTGGTAAGTCTGAATAATTTTGAATTATTTAAACTATATGATCGCCCGGCACAGGAAAAAGTCCTTCCCGGGGAAGACGATAAGAAGTCATCTTCCTTCGGAACAGATATAGAAAAAAGCTCTGATGAACCGGATAATTTGCCTGTCGGGGAAATTGAAGATATACAGGAAGATATAATTGAAAAAATTGAAATAGATGAAAAACCGGAAATTTCTGAAGAAGAAGAAAGGGAATTGGAAGAGGAAAAATCTATAAAATCTATGAGGCCAAGGACAACTCATTATATGTACATGTGCCATGCCTGTAACAGTATAAATAGATTTTCCGCCAAATTCTGTACATACTGCGGAGAGGATCTGGTAAAACTCAGAAGATTGAGTCTTCCCCGGGTCATTTCTGAACAATCGGGTAGTATTTTGAAGTGCCCCAGGTGTAATACTCATAATAATTTACATGCAAAATTCTGCAAGTCCTGTGGCGTTACTTTTATAGAAATGGCAAGTTTTTGTCTCACATGTAATACTATAAACAGAATTACGGCAAAATTTTGTAATACCTGTGGAGGCAATGTCAGAAAGGTTCTTGGTCTCGGACTTTTCAAACAGCTTCCTTCTATTGCAACTGAATACAGGGAATGTCCTGAATGTAAAAATAAAAACAGAGTATTTGCAAAGTTTTGTAAGACCTGCAGGTATGAATTTGTTACTCCCGGTTCAGAGAATTCACAGATACCTTTTATTACTCAGGAAATTACATCAAAAGAGCTTACAGAAGAACTTGACCTTATAAAAGATATGGAAGAATTGAGCGAAGATAATTTAAATGTATAGGAATTTTTTAACTAAGTACCGCTCCAGGTAAGAGGGTATCCGAAAAAATCTGTACCATTTGCAGACATGAGGTTTTTGCTCCCGTCACGCGTTACGCGTTACGCGTCACGAGAGCAAATATGTATTATTTATGCTCACTACAGTAAATAATTTATCTGTTACGGTACCAAGAGTTATTGTTTCATGAATTTCTGTACCCTGTGATTTCTCGTATCTGCCACATATATATGACCCATGTTGTCCACTGCAAGTCCTCCCGGACGGTTGAACTGACCTTCTTCTGTTCCCAGGGTTCCCCATTTTGTTATGAAATTGCCGTCTCCGTCAAATTTCTGAATACGATGATTATCCCAGTCTGCCACATAGACAGAGCCATCTTCGTCTACTGAAATACCGAAAGGATTATTGAATTCACCGTCCTGTGAACCACGTCTTCCCCATTTTGTGATAAAATTACTTTTTAAATCGAATTTCTGTATGGAAGAGTTGTCCCAGTCTACTACATAAATAAATCCCTTTTTATCTATTGCAATCCCCCTGGGAAATCTGATTTCTATTTCACCTGTATAATCTGTTTTCCATCTTTCAATAAATACGCCGTCAGAAGAAAATTTCTCTATTGAGTGATTGAAGGTATCTGATATATAGATATTGCCTTCTCCGTCTATGGCGATTCCGAAAGGATTATTAAATTCTCCTTCACCTGTCCCTTTTTTCCCCCATGTTTTTATAAAATTACCGTATGAGTCAAATTTCTGTATTCTGTGATTCATAGTATCTGCAACATAAATATATCCAGTACTGTCTGCTGCCACACGGAAAGGATTGTTGAACTGACCTTCTTCGGAGCCGCATATGCCCCATTTTGTTACAAAATTACTGTTACAGTCAAATTTTTGAATGGAATGATTGAATGTATCTGCAACATAAATATATCCTGTACTGTCTGCAGTGATTCCGTAGGGATTATCGAATTCACCTTGATTTTTTCCTTCTTTGCCCCACTGTTTCAGAAATATATAGTTTTCTGCGGGTCTGATTTCCTGTTCTTCTATTATCTCTTCCACTGCTTTTATCTCTTCCGGTTTTGTAGTTTCAATACTCACGATTTCTTCAGTGAGCTCTTCTTTTTCTTCTATTTCTTCCGGTACAGGTGAAAATTTCTGTATACGCTGGTTTTCCGTATCTGCCACATAGATATTTCCCATTGTATCTGCTGCGATGCCGAAAGGATTTTTGAACTGGCCGTCATTCTCCCCTTCTCCTCCCCAGAGTGTTATAAAATTTCCTTCGCTGTCGAATTTTTGTATCCTGTGGTTTTCCGTATCTGTTACGAATATATTTCCCGAGCTGTCAACACATATACCTTCAGGGCATTCGAATTCACCTTTCTCTTTCCCATGAGTTCCGAATTCCCGTATAAAGGTTCCGTCATTGTCAAAGGTTTGAATCCTGTTATTAAGGGTATCTGCCACATAGACGTACCCTTCCGGAGAAATCGCAATCCCAAAAGGACCGTTAAACTGTCCACTGCCGGTACCTTCTTCTCCCCAGGATTTCAGGAAATTTCCATGAGAATCAAATTTCTGCACCCTGTTGTTTTCACTGTCTGTAACATAAATATTTCCTGTAAAATCTGCGGCCACTCCGCTCGGGATTTTAAATTCACCTTCCAGAGAGCCTTCGGTGCCCCATTTTTTTATGAAGGTACAGGAAGAAGAGAATTTTTGTATACAGTTATTATCGCTGTCTGCCACGTAAATATTTCCTTCCGTATCAACACATACTCCGAAAGGATTTACAAACTGCCCTCCTTCTTCGGAACCGCATGTACCCCATGTTGTTATGAATTCGCCGGAGGAATCGAATTTTTGTATTCTGTGATTGAAGGTATCTCCTGCATAGATATTACCGAGAGCATCTGTACATATACCATAGGGATAATCAAAACAGGAATTATCTGTTCCTTCTTCTCCCCATTTACCTGTAAATACATAGGTTAAAGGACGAAGAGTCTCTTTTTCGACTTCTGCTGAAGATGTAAGAATGGTAAATTTCTGTATACGATGATTTAATGTATCTGCAATATAAAGATTTCCCGAATAGTCTATTGCAGTTGAAGAAGGCTTTTTGAAGTTTCCGTCTTGAAATCCGGCAGATCCGAAGTACATGAGGAAAGTACCGTCTCTGTCGAATTTCTGTATTCTGTGATTGTTTGAGTCTGAAACATAAACATTTCCTTCTCTGTCTGTTGTGACAGAGTATGGCCGGTCAAACTGCCCCCTTCCGCTCCCTTTTATACCATACTGGAGGACAAAATTCCCCTGTGAATCGAATTTCTGTATTCTATAATTTCCTCTATCGGCAACATAGATTTCTCCGTCATTATTTATTGCAATACCGGAAGGAAATCTGAACTTTCCCTCCTCTCCCCCTTCTTTACCGAAGGTCGCAATAAAATTTCCTTCACTGTCAAATTTTTGTATTCTGTGATTTTCCGTATCTGAAACATAAATATTATCTTCACTGTCTGATGTAATAGCTTCAGGGTAATTGAGCTGTCCTTCCAGAGGCCCTCTTTCACCCCATGAACTTATAAAATTACCGTCACTGTCGAATTTTTCTATTCTGTGATTTGCAAAATCTGTTATATAAACATTATCTTTACTGTCAATAGTTATGCCATGAGGACATATAAATTCCCCTGCCTCTTCACCCCATGTACCCCATTTTTTTATAAAATTTCCTGATAAATCAAATTTCTGGATATTATGTTTCCCGCAATCTGTTACGTAAATATGCCCTTTTTTATCTATTGCCATAAAAAATGGCCATATAAATTGACCGTCTCCATAACCGCAGCTTCCCCATTTTGCTCTGAACAGACAGTTGCTGTCATGTTTTACAGAAGGAGTTTTTATTCTTATTGCAGGTGTTATTATTTTATTTTTTTCTTCTACAAGAGGTATGAATTTTTGTATGGAATGGCTTTCTGTATCAGCGACATATAGATCGCCGGCGCTGTTTACCGCTATATCTCCGGGGCCTTTAAACTGTCCTTTTTCAGTGCCTTTTGAGCCGAATAATGTTATAAAATTACCGTTGCTGTCGAACTGCTGTATTCTGTGATTATCAAAATCTGCTACATAAACCTGTCCTTCCGTATTTACCGTTATTGATTCAGGCCCTTTGAACTGACCGTTCATAGACCCTGTTTCACCCCATGAAAGCAGGAAATCGCCTGTTTCGTTGAATTTTTGTATACGATTATTTCTTGTGTCAGCAACATAGACATAACACCTGTGGTCCGCTGCAATTCCTCTGGGATAATTGAACTGTCCTTCATCATGGCCGAAGGATCCCCATTTAGTTATAAAATTTCCGGCACCGTCGAATTTTTCTATTCTGTGATTTTTTGTATCCACTACATAGATATATCCTTTCCCGTCAATTGCTATTTTTGAAGGGACACTGAACTGGCCGTCTCCGCTTCCATGACTTCCCCATTCTGTTATATAATTGCCCCATGGATCAAATTTTTGCAGACGATGGTTATGTGTATCTATAACATAAATATTTCCTTCCTGATCTGATGTTACCCCGAAGGGAAGATTGAACTGGCCTTTGCCGGTACCTTTTTTCCCCCATGATGTGAGAAAGTTTCCCGAAGGGTCGAATTTCTGAATGGAATCATTATGAGTGTCCGCTACATAGATATTGCCTGTCAGGTCTGCAGTAATTCCTCCCGGTCGATTGAATTGACCTTTACCTGTACCCCATGAACCGAATTTAAGGTCAAAAACATATTTTATTTGAGTGCTGAAGGTTATCAACTGGCCTGATAAGATATGACCGAGCATTTCCTGCGGGTCTGTATATTCTTCTTTTAAGGCCCTGTTTATTATTCTTTCCAGATCATCTGACAGGGAAGGAATAATAGTTTTAACAGGTCTGTCTTTTATCACGTCTGCTCCCGTAAGAAGTCTGTATATGATAGTACCGGTATTACAGGAAAAATTTCCTTCTTCCCTGCCGGCCATATGATTGAGTAAAGAAATCTTCCCTTGTCCGTCCAGAAAAATATCTTCACATTTTATATTATTATATGAAAGACCGGGATGTTCTCTGTACAGATAATTAAGCCCTTCTAAAATCTGTTTTATCCATTCTATTACTTTTTCTTCAGGAAATCCTGTTTTACCATCCCTTGTTAAAATAGTTTCCATATCTTCACCGTCCAAGAAATCGAAAACAAGATAATAACGTCCGTTAAAGATAAAATAATCTCTGATGGCAGGCAGAGATGCATGGTTAACAGGGGCCATTAATTTTGCTTTACTCAAAAAATGTTCTGTTTCTTCTGCCACGGTGAGGAGTTGCTCAATAGATTCTTTATCCAGCAGCTCAGTTGTATTTCCTAATTTTTTCCCTTCTGCAAAATTCATAAGAAGATGATAGGTATTACCGTCAGTAAAATACTCTGCTCTGGTATCAGGTTTTTCCATTACGGAAAGTAAATGTATCTGTTCTTTATCATATGGTAATTCTGTCTGTATATGTTCGCAGGAACTGAAAAATTCTCTTATTGAATATAATTTTTCCAGTTTATTATCTGAAGCCCTGTAAAGATTGCCTCTGTCGTACGTTTTTACGACAGTGATGATTTTATAGCGATTTTCAATTATTGTTCCTTCCGGCAGAGGTTTCCCGGTATGAAATGTTTCTTTCTGTTCACTTCCGCAGTTGTTGCAGAATTTAGCTGTTATAATATTTTCATATTCACATGTGGTACAGTTTTTTTTCATAAGCCCATCTCCAATGAATGGTACGTATTTCTGATACAATTCTGTAATTTATATGAAAATTCCTTTATAGGGAAAAATTCTCTTTATTTTATTTTATAAGATTAATATTTATAGTTTAGGAATAAAATTTTATTAATTGTCTCTTTCCTCTCGTCACGCTTTACGCGTTACGCGTCACGATTTAATATATTTGAGACAGTTATTTAATCTTCATTCCTTAGTGAGTAGTGAGTAGAAATAGACTTTCCCACTCACTATTCACTACTCACTACTCACTATTCACCATTTACTACCATACTTGAATATGGCAGATTTTTTTGATATAATATTTTTATAGTTAAATTTACTATTATCTTATGCCAGGTATCACAAATCCAAAGAATCAGGCACGTTCGAAATAAATATATATATGAACTGTTCCTGAGACGGAGAGGCAGGTGAATATAGCGATGAGTACAATTACAGAAGAGAACATTGTAGTAGATCATGAGATAGATACCAGAGGTCAGGTAGTATCTATTTTTGCTGAAATAATAAAAGACAGCCAGAAGGAACCTCTTAAATATATCCAGAACTGGCAGGCTCCGGGAGGCGGGGAATAGTTTTTATTTCAGTAGCAGATTATGAAAAAGAGAATCTTTGGTCTGGAAACAGAGTATGCGATTATAATTGCACCTGACGTAAAAAGCTCTTTTATTCCATCCAGATATGAAATATTTCATGTCCTTAAAGATGTAATAGCTTCTCATTACAGTGTTTTACACTCCAAGGAAGTGAAAGCGGGAGTTTTTATGCAGAACGGTGGCAGGTTTCATCATGAAGCCTGCTTGAATGCTTTACTTGAAGGAGTCTTAGAGTGTTCCACACCTGAATGCAGTAACTGTCGTGATGTTGCTGTTTACGGTAAAGCCAGTGATGAAATCCTTGAAGAAATGAGACAGGAACTGGAAGGGAAGTTCCGGGAAAAAGGTTTTAAAGGTTCTATTTTTTTTGGTAAAAACAGTAGAGACAGTAAAGGTAATTTTTACGGAACCCATGAAAATTACCTGGTAGATGATCCTGTTACAGGTTCTAAAAAGATATTTTTGTTTCTTACGGTCTTTTTTTTCTTTTCCATATTTTTGATAATGATTATTATTTTTAACCTCCCTGTTCTTCTTTTTATGCTCATAATATCCCTTCTCTTTGTTTTACTCTGTATTATAAATTTACCTCTCACCTTTCTGGGAATCAGGCTGAAAATAATCAGAAAACTCGGAGAATCTATTCTGGATATACTGAAAACTATGGTAAGCCCGATGCCCAGTCTTTTTACAAGAATATTCGGAGAAATCTTCAGGTTTTCCACTATATTATGGGCCTATTCATGTGGATTTTTTCTCAGACAGACAGTTTTTACGGAATTTAATAAGTATCTCACGCCATATTTACTTACCAGGGTTATTTTTACCGGCAGCGGAAGGCTTCTGGATAAACTTCCGGCAAATGAAACAAGGAGAATACCTTTTGAACTGTCTCAAAAAGCAGAAGCAATAAAAACTGTATGTACCATATTCTGGGATGATTACTATAAGCCTGTATTCAGCCTTAAAAATTTTATAAAGAGTCCCCGTTCTGTATTTAAAAGAGAAAAAAGGCTTCATTTAATGTACTGTGATTCCAATATGAATGAATTTGTTACTTATATAAATACAGGTATTACCGGCCTTATAATAAGAATGATAGAAGAAGGCCATCCCTTTAAAGATCTGACTCCAAAAGATACTATCAGAGCTTTAAGAGAATTTTCTCTGGATCTTACAATGAAAAAGAAGATACCTCTCAAAAACGGAACTTCTATGAGTTCTCTTGATATTCAGAGATATTATCTTGAGGAATCAAAAAAATTTTATCTCCCTTCGGAAGATTTATCAGATGAAACAAAGAAACTATTAAAGCTCTGGGAAAATATTCTTAATTCTCTTGAAATCAATCCCCATCTGTTATACAAGGAACTTGACTGGGTGGCAAAAAAAGATTTGATGAATGAAGTCCTGAGAGGCATGGAAGACATATCTTTCTCTTCCCGTGTGTTAAAATGGTTTAAAATTTTTCGGGATAAATTTCAGGAAGAATGTACCATTATGGATGAAGAAGAACTGCTCACGGCGGTAAAAGAAAAACTTTCTTTCCTGGAAAAAAGGACTTTCAAGTCATTTTTAAAACATGAAGGTATTACATGCAGGAAATTTATGGAGAAATTTTTAATTTACTGTCAGTTACAGAAAATAGATTTAAAATATCATGAATTGAATAAAGACAGCGGATATTATTATAAATTACTGAACTCTGGTCTTATAAGAAGAGTGGCCTGTGATGAAGATATAAAAAATGCTAAATTAAATCCTCCCTCTGATACAAGAGCCGGTATAAGAGGGAATCTTGTAAAGTTTCTTGTAGCAAATTCTCTGTCTGCAATGATAGGATGGGATGATGTGTTAATAAGTGATCATGGGAAACACATATACTTTCCGGAACCTTTTCAGAAGGAACTTGACGAAAAAGACAGAAATTATATAGATTCACTTAAAAAAAATATTTCCCATGATAACGGGAGTGAATAGTGAGTCGTACATGTAGAGGGGCGTTTAATAAAACGCCCTGTGAGAAAATACGCATTACGCATCACGCGTCACGATTATTAAGGAGGTCTAACGTTTTGGATGAAAAAAAATTAGCAGAACTGGCTATGGAAGTAGCTCTCAGTGAAAAAGCCAGTTACTGTGATGTAAGGGTTATAAGAACCATAACAGAGTCCATAGATATAAAAAATGGTTCTGTAAACGGTGTCAGGAGAGACGCAGATGTAGGTATGGGCATAAGAGTTTTAATAGATGGTGCCTGGGGATTTGCGGGAAATCCTGATCTTAAATCCGGCAAGGTTGAGATTGCTGCCAGAAGGGCCATAGAGATCGGGAAAGCCAGTGCAAGTCTTGCCCATACAAAGGTGAGATTATCGCCTCTTAAAAAAGTGTGTGATAAATGGATTTCTCCGAGAATAATAGATTCCTTCTCCATACCACTGGATGAAAAGATTAATTTTCTTCTGGATGCCGAAGAAGAAATGAGAAAAGTAAATGGTATAAAAATAACTACAGGCCATATGGATCTTAAAAGAGAAGAGAAGATTTTTCTGAACAGTGAAGGTTCTTTTATAGAACAGGATATACTCCATACAGGTTCAGGGATAAGTGCCATTGCCTTGAATGACCGGGAAATGCAGGTTCGATCCTATCCTTCCTCTTTCAGAGGTCAGTTTAACACTGCAGGTTATGAAATGGTGAAGGAACTTAAATTAAAAGAACATGGAAGGCAGATTGCAGAAGAAGCAGTGGCTCTTCTCAATGCAAAACAGTGTCCTTCCGGCCTGAAAACTGTAATACTCGGTCAGAGTCAGCTCGCTCTACAGGTTCATGAGTCATGCGGTCATGCAGTGGAACTGGACAGGGTTCTCGGAATGGAAGCCAATTATGCAGGTATGAGTTTCCTTACCACGGAGAAACTTGATAATTTCCGTTACGGTTCGTCTATAGTCAATATTGTGGCCGATGCCACAAGCCCCGGTGGACTGGGCACTTTTGGCTATGATGATGAAGGTGTTCCGGCAGGGTGTAATTATCTTATTAAAGACGGTATACTCAGAGGATACCTTACTTCAAGAGAAA
>JBEHWO010000131.1:0-15907 GCA_040217695.1 Vulcanimicrobiota bacterium
AAGCGACCCTGGCAATGGATGAGATCTGTATAAAGAAGTATTTAAGTGAGTAATTTGAAGGACCGCTTATAGCGTCAGTGATTAAATAAAATTACATTCTACCTGCTTCTTTTCGATGAAGGCATAATTTTAAAGCTTTATTTAATCAGGAAAAAATGATAGAATATAAAAAAATAATCTATTAAAAGTTATGACTATCAATGAATACAAATATTAAATTATTAACAATTAATACTTCATATAATTGCAATAGTTCCTGTATGCACTGTCGTTACCCCGGTATATTAAATAATCGGGATTTTATTACACCTGAGTTACTGGAAAGCTCTCTGAGTAATTTGTCTGACCGTAATCCAGAATGGATAATAATCGGAGGAGGAGAACCTTTTTTAAGATTTGACAGACTTGAGATTATAATTCAAGTGATAAAAAAAATATTGCATAGGTCTAAAATTCATATAACGACCAATGGCTTCTGGGGAACAGATATGCATCAGGCATCGGAAATAGCCGGAAGTTTTGTTAAATCAGGAGTTGATAGTATATCATTCAGTGTGGATTCCTTTCATCAGAAATATATTTCAATTGAACATGTAATTAATTCCGTAAAGGCCTGTCTCAAAGCCGGACTTGTAAATGTTTCGGCAGGCTGCCTGCTTATGGATTCTCCACTGAATAACGATTTTGATTCTGAAACAAAAAAATTCATCAAAAGGCTTGAAGAAATACAGGCTTTAAAGATTAATACCGGCACAGGTTTATCCATGATAGGAAAAGCGGCAGAGAAACTTTCAGTATTTTATAATAAGGTTTCATATAATAATCTTTCATGCAGTATTAAACCATGGGATGGAGGAGATTTTAATCTATTAACCTCTATTACCCTTGATAATTACGGCTTCCTGACGACATGTGCAGGTATTGCAATCGGAAATGTTTTAAATAATAATATCAAAAAAATATTACATGACTATAATCCCCTGACACATCCTATTATAAAGATCTTAATATCAGAAGGCCCGGCAGGGCTTCTGGAACTTGCCAGAAAGGCCGGATACACGGAGAATGACAGATTTGTTGATGGCTGTCACTGTTGTTTTGTATCAAGGCAGTATTTGAGAACTCATTATAGAGGTATTCTCGAACCGTCAGTTTGTTATAAATGATTTCCATTGAGTAATTGTTTACTGCCGGTGTGGATACTTATTATGTGGATGACAGAGACATTATCCCTCTGCTCATCGATGCAGTAGAGATAAAAATAAAAGAAGAAGAGCAAATTCATGAAGATGATGAAGTTAACCTGATTTAAGAATTTGATTCGAATGATCTCATCATATATGGCTCTTTTGTATTATCTGTTCTGGAAGAAAATAAGGAAACAGATTTCCATTCAGAAGAAATGCTCAATAAGGGTTTCCCATTCATGATTTCTCTTATCCCCGGGTATTTAAAGGAATACAGGAAAAATATTGATAAAAATCAGTAAGGGAAATTATCAAAAATATACTATAATCCAGGAATAAAAAATATAACGGGAGAGGGGATGAAAAAAGATATAACATATACATAGAAAAAATAAGGAAGGGAGAAAATTATGGAGAAAATTATTTTATTAATTGCGATTATGTTTTTATTAACATCTAATGTTTTTGCTTCCCAGGAAGGAGTATTAAGTTTATCTTCCTTTTCAATAGAATCGAAAGGTATTGGAGCTTCCGGCCCTGTTTCAATCTCCGGCACAAAAAATGATAAAAATGAGTTTACCCTTCTCACGATAAAAGTATTCGGAAAGGAATATAAAATTTCCGATGAAGATCTGAAGAGAATACCGGCAAAGCCTTATAATGGCATTCAGTTATCCTATGAACATGGATATAAAGAACTGGGAGGCAGGACGGTATATATCATTTTGCAGGTCGGTTTTACATCAGGTAACAGAGACAGAACATTAATAACTGTTACAGAAAGCGGCTCTGTGAATGTGGAAACCATGAAAGATTGATGAGTATAGAGACAGTCATGAGGTGCTTTTTATGAGGATTATCTTCTGCAGTAATCCCCTGGAAAACAATAAGCCTGATTTCGGATATGAAAAAGAATATGACCTTGCGAAAGCATGTAATTTTACTATTGAATTATTTGATTTCGAAGAACTCATATATAATGATAATCCGATAAAGGCCATAAAGAACATAAGTCATAGTGAAAAGAAAGAAACTGCTATTTATCGCGGCTGGATGTTAAAACCCCATTATTATGAAAAATTCTACGAAGCTCTAAAGAAAAAGAATATAATCTTGTTCAATAACCCGGCTCAGTATAACCACTGTCATTATTTCCCGGAATCTTATGAGATTATCAAAGATTTCACTCCTTTTTCCATATGGCTAAAAAAAGAAGATTTAAATTATGACAGAATTTATGAAGAGATAAAGAAATTCGGCAGAAAGCCGGTAATAATAAAAGATTTCGTTAAATCCTGTAAGGACCGGTGGGAAGAAGCATGTTTTATCCATGATGCTTCCGATAAAGATCATGTTAAGAAAGTAGTGGATAGATTTCTGGAACTTCAGGGTGATGATCTTAACGACGGACTGATATTTAGAGAATTTGTAAAACTTCAATTTTTATCACTCTGTTCTAAAAGTGCCATGCCTTTATCGAAGGAATTTCGTGTTTTTATTCTGGACGGAAAACCCCTTGTAATTTTGAATTACTGGGATGAAGGAGATTACGGAGATATTATGCCGGATTTGTCAGGTATTCTCCATGTTGCCGAAAGAATAAAAAGCAGGTTTTTTACTGTAGATATTGGAATAAAAGAAGACGGAGAACCGGTAATTATTGAAACTGGTGACGGCCAGGTGGCAGGATTGCCTAAAAATGCCGATATAATGTATTTTTATAAAAAAATAGCGGAATTAATGAGGTGATGAATATGGAAATAAGATATACTGATGACGTGAGTGAACTGAAAGAAGAACAGCTTGCCGGATTTTTTGTAGGCTGGCCGGCCCATCCAGACAGAAAAACACACCTTAAGATTCTTCAGCAAAGTTATAAAGCATGGGTTGCCATGGACAAAGACAGGTGTGTTGGGTTCATAAATGCACTGTCTGACGGCGTTTTTTATTCTTATATTCCTTTGCTGGAAGTGCTTCCCGAATATAAAGGAAAAGGGATTGGAACAAAACTGGTGCAGTGTATGACGGAGAGTCTAAAGAATATGTATGCAATAGATATTGTATGTGATGAAGATGTTGTGCCGTTCTATAAAGATAAAGGTTTCAGCCGGTGTGCCGGTATGGTAAAGAGAAACTATGAGAATCAGGGAGCAAAAGGGAAATTGCCTGTTTAAGAGGTTTTCTAAATATGTAAAAAATATGAGCCTACCTGCTATTGTTAAATAAAGGAACATCCGGGAATTGAATATCTATGCTGCTATATATTTAACCTGTAAAGTTACACCGATGTAAATTATTTTTTCTCCTTCCGGTTTCGAAGGTTTTGGTATTGGTTTACCCATTTCGATAAGGACATCCAGATATGCTCCTAACATATCTTCCGCATTTTCTATTAATTCCTCCAGTGTATCTCCATCTGTTCCTGAGCCGCCTAAATCAGGAAAAGTTATACACAATCTTTTATCACTGTCATCAATAATACCGGGATATTTCAACATTTTATCCCACCTCCTCCAATCTTTTTAATAACCGCTCCTTTATTCCTTTCGGCAACTCTTTTGTGTGATAAGGAACAGGTTCTATCTCGAACAGGATGAAAGTCCTTTGTAGTGAAAATAAGTAATCTCTCTTGAAACATTCTTCTTTATTCAGAGATTTGTTCTTGCCGGATTTAATTTATAAAGAACCTCAAAAGCAAAAGCACTGGCATTTTCTGCAGCAATTTTTTGAAACCCGGATGAGTCTGTTTCTTCTTTCTTATCAATAAGGTCAGAAATTCCGCGGATAACTAAAACGTTTACAGTTTGATCCGTATCATGAGCAGCTTTGAGCATTCCAAATCCTTCCATATCTACAGCTAATGCATCATTATAGCTATTTCGAATAAATCTATAAAGTTCAGATTGACTTTCCGCTATGACTTTTTCACCTGCAGCTATAGGACCAATAAAAACTCTTGGTACACAGTGATTGTAAGGTCTCCTCAGTCGTTTTAACCAATCTCCTTTTCTTGCCTCAGCTCTTGCACGATGGATCAGAGGTCTACTTGAGTTGCCAAGTTTCGGTCTGGTTTTAAAATTTTCTTGAACTTTACCATATTCATAGCTATAAACGTCCGTCGAAGCTACTACATCTCCAAGATTTACGTCTTTAGTACCTCCGGCTATCCCTACGAATAATAGAACATTTGGACTAAAATATTTAATAGCATTTTGCGTTGCAAGCGCAGATTCAATATTTCCCATACCAATTTCTGCGATAGCAACCTTATACAATGGATTAACGTCTGGAAATAAACCTATCTCATAAATAATTCCACTTGGAATTACTACTTCTTCGAGCTCATTTAACTGTTCTTGAACAGCTTTATATTCTAAGGAGAGAGCAGTTAAAATTACAACACATGGTAAATTATCTTTATTTTTTTTCATCTCTTCATCCTTCACACTTTCTGCTGGAAATTTTGTAACTGCATTTTCTGAACAATTTCTTGAAGCAGTTTTTACTTCAGTTAAATTTGATTTATCCATATATTTTTCTTCTGAAAAGTTATTTGTTGTTGCAGTATTGAATAGATCTCTATGAAAACAATATTTTATAATTGTTCCTCCGGCTCCCACTATCCATCCGTTAAAAATTTCTGAAAAATAAACATCATAAAGATCCGGTGGAGGTTTTTCAGGGAAGCTATTCCACCATTTTTTAAAATCAATAGCATTCCAAGTTTTTCCTCCATCTGTAGTATTTAATATGGTTCCCTTATGACCTACAGTCCAGCCAATATTTTTACTGGTAAAATAGACAGATTGAAGCTGGTTAGAAAGAAAATAAATTTTCTCTAATTCTCTGGAAGATTTATTTTTTTCCTGGGAACTCCATGTATTACCACCGTTTTCAGTATATAAAATTAGCCCGCCATTACCAAGAATCCATCCCATTTTCTCATTAATAAAATAAACTCCATAAAATGTATTGGGACGCTTGAGACTTTGTTCTATCCACTTTTTACCTCCATCTGAAGTATTAAAAATCATACCGTCATTTCCAACAACCCATCCAGTAAGTTCATTTACAAAATGTATTGATGTAAAATGTAAACGTTGAGATTTAATTTCAGATACATCCCAGGTATTACCACCATTAGTGGTATGTAAAATTTTATTTCCTCCTGCACACCATCCTGTAACAGAATCAATAAAATAAATTCCGCAAATTTGGTCAGGCACATTAGACCTCTGTATGTTCCAGGTAATCCCTCCGTTAATAGTGCATAAAATCATCCCCTGAACTCCTACAGCCCATCCGATATTATTGTCAATGAAATATATATCTAATAAAGTCGTTGTAATACCAGTTCTTTGTCTAAGCCAGGTATTACCACCATCTATGGTTTTTAAAATTACTCCCTTATTACCCGCTACCCAGCCAGTATTTTCGTCTACAAAATGAACTGCATGTAAATTTTCCAGAGTCCCACTGTTTAATATTTTCCATTCTTCAAATTTATTTCGTATTTCCGGGTTGTTTTTTACCATAATTATTTTATTAATCATAGAGCTTATATCTATAAAGTTATTTCTACTTGATATTTTCTGAGGACTATTTTTGATAAGTTCAAGTTCTTCTTTATTACTTTTATCAATAGTTAGCTTCCACCATTGTACGATCTGAGTGGCAAATTCACAAATTTTATCTATAAATTCTATATTCTCATTTATCTGTCTGCCTACGAATTTTATATTATCTTGTATTTGTTTATCTATATATTCTAAAATTATATTTGTAAGAAAAATAATCCAATTTACCTTATCTATCGGTAATGAACCAGTAGTCCAGAGTTTATCTATAAAATGAGCAAACACTCCAGTAAAGGTTTCTATTATAACCCCTGGAGTAAATATTTGATTTACCAGGTGATATGTGCGTGGAGTTATTTTAGCTTCATCTTCCATAACTATATGAAAGAGGTTCTCTCCGTTAAATGGTAAAAAAATGTAGAACCTTTCGGCTAAATCTCCAATAGAGAGCGAAAAAACTTTCTCGTCAATCCATTTTTTAGAAAAAATAAATTTTAACATAATAAAGCTATTACAAACTTTAATGTTTTCATAACGGATCAACCTTAATAAACGGAAGTCATCTGTTAAAAGAATGGCATTTTTAGCTTTAGCAAGCCTCATGGTATCAATGAGCCATTCGTCTAATAAATCAGGTTTTCTATCACATTTTAAAATAGCCGGAGCATCATCTATTATATTAATTATCTTTGATTTTCTAAGAAAATCCCAGAGATTTCTTAGATCTTCATGCTCGAAGGTTAATAACTCCTGTTGAATTTTATTAAAGAGACTTCTGGTAATATAAAAAAATTTCCCAAATTTATCCAGAAGACTTAAAAATTTCATTTTTGAAAGATTAAGTAAAGAAGCATAATCAAAAACGATATTTTTTCCTTCTTCAAGGTTAGATAAAAGTTCTGTTTCAAATTTCTCATCCATTATTGTAAAATCAATAGTGAGCCTTGGATCTTTTTGAAAGGAAAGAATATCTGCATAGGTTCTCTTGAATATTTTTTCTAACATATAGCTTATTACATAATTTTCTTTATATAATTTAATAGTATCTTCATACCATATTTTCTGCTCTTTCCAAAAAGATTTAAACTCTTCAGTAATATCTCCGTCATCTGTTATAGCTTTTATAGGCTTAAGAATTTTACTGTTAGGATATTTCTTGTCATAATCAAATAGTTCCCCCAATAATCTATCAGTTTCTCCATCATGAGAATAACGAAACATTAATGTTATAATATTACTCTGAATAATCTGTTTATCTTCTGTATCTTTTGCAATATTCTTGGCTTTCTTCATATTTTCTATAGCAAGATGTTTATTGTTTAAAAGTATCTCATATTTAGATTTTTCCAACCAGAAAAAACTATTTTCTGAATGTTCGGGTTTAAATTCAAATTCTTTTAAAATCTCTTTAGATATTTCAGGGTAACCATAAAAGGTGAAAATATTTGCAATTTTAACTTTCTCATTATCATTCATATTTTCCCAATCAAATTTTTCTCTAGCTATTTGATAAGCTCTTTGAAAATTTTTAACCTGTAATTCGAAAGCAAATATTCGATCAAACAGTTGCTCGTAGTAGATTGCATCAATATATTTAATATCAATACTATTGAAAATGTTTCTATATAGTTTTTCGTCAAATTCTCTCATCCAGAGCTTACATAATAATATATCTATTTTAATTTTATTTTCAAAAATAAAATCAGATGAAATCTTTAATGCTTCTTCCAATAATCTATTGGCCTTTTCTATGTATTTATAATCAGTAAATTTTGGTATTACTGAAGACATAGGTTTTATAATATTCTCAATCTGCGAACGATTTATAAGAATTTTGGCTTTAATATACAATTTTACCTCTGTGTTACCTGATAAATTAATTGCTAAATCTATTAATTCTTCAGCTTTGTCAAAATTTTGTGTTTCAAGATATAATTGACTTGCCAAAATTAAGATTTCTGGATTGTTTAATACTTCTACATTAGATTTGTCCAATTTTTCATAATGCAATAAAGCTTTCTTTGTGGAATGGAATTGTGTCGTTGTCCATAGAAAAATATGAAAAATTCCAGGATCACTCGCATCAGAACTTTCCCATAGAGATAAGCTAATTTCATAAGCTTTTCTTAAATCATATTCTCCACCTTTATTTATATGTAAATAGGCTAGATTTATTTTTGCTTTAGTTATTATTGGTCGAAGGTCATTAGAGTCAGGGGCTATAGATAATGCTTTATGAATATATTGTTCTGCCTCTTGCAAATTTCCCCCTTGAATTTCAGGTATATTAAAACATACGCCTAAATTATTATATACTTTCATCAATTGCTCTTTGTAACATTTCGGATTATTTTCAATTTTACCCAATATAATAAATAATTGATTTCTTGCCTTGTCAATTTGATTAGATTCAATTAACTTAACTGCTTCCTTTATTTCTTTATTAATATTTTCAATATTTAATGTTGGAGAAACTATTGATGGTTGGTGAAGGTTATTTTCTGCGGTAAATGTATCTGTTTTATCTGTTTTTTTACTAAAATCATTTGATTTTTCATTATGTAATTTCCAAGAGGAAGTCGATGTAGTAATAATTTCAGGCACATTTATTTTTGTTTCTTCCCATATTTTTCCTATTACATTATTGGCTAAACTTGCCTGTGTAAATTCTTTTTTCTGTTTATTTTCAATCTTTCTCAAAATAAAACTTAATATTTCTTTGTGTTTTTCTATTTCATTTATTCTTGCCTCAGGCAATTTTTGAATTAATGACCACAGTAAATTTTGCAACTCTTCAATAGAATAATTATCAAGTTCTGATAATTTTGTTTCTATTATTTCTAATTTCTCTTCAATTGATTGTCTAGAAAGTTTTTTATCAAGATGTTGATTTTGATTAAGAAGTATAGTGTTAGTTGAATATTCAGTAACGGGTTTATCAGATATATTATCTAATTTTTTATTGCATTCATCTATAATTTTTTTTTTATAAACTAAATCTGTTAACTCATAGGTTTTTGTATGTTCTGGAGTATCATATTTATAAAGGGAAGGATCTATAGTCCAGGTTCCTGGAGAGCCGTTCTGATATGTAATTGGCTTTATAGTTAAATTACTGGCATTTGCATCAATAAATCCCCAGAGAGCACGATGTATCTGTTTATCATCACCATAAGCTGAACCTGCTTGAAATTTTAAAACTCTACCATGTTGATTTCTTATATCTTCAGTTTCATTATGGTGAATATGACCATACAATAAAATATTACCTTTAGAAGTTAATACTTCATTAATAATACTAACTTCTTCAGGATGAGCCCAGGCTATAGGGTGATGATAAAGTATTATAGTAAGATCTGATTTTCCTTTCTTATCAAGATCGTCAAAAGCTTCTGTACAGGTTCTTTCACCAATCCATAATTTATGTTCATCATCATTTTCTCCTGGACCTTGCGCAAACCAGCAGGAATTTAACCCTATAATTCCAATAGATAAAGAAATGGTTTGGAAAGTAATTAATTCTGTATAATAATAGTTGTCAACATCGAAGACTCGTATTCCTTTAAAATAACTATTAAAAAACTCTTGATAGGCATGAAAACGTTCAAAAAATGGCTTTCTGTTCTCTGAGTTTTTTGGATTAAAAAATTTTATAGATTGATTATTATCGTTTAAAGGTCTTTGTAAAAATTCGGTTTTACTTCTATCTACATCATGATTTCCAGGAACAATAAATAAACGCCTTCTGGCTTCTTCTTTTGATCCGAACTTATTTATCATACCTGCTGCATCCAATAAATTATCAAAGAATTTTTCTGCTTTAGAGTAATCTGTTCCACCACGATTTATAATATCACCCGTAATAAATATAAAATCCGGTTTTTCTTTACCATTTTTTATTGTTTCAAGTAAAGCCTTAAGAACTTTATCTAAACTATAAGTATCATCAGAAGTTGATAATATATGCAAATCAGAAAGATGAAGCCAGGTTATCTCTGACATACTTTATTCCCTCTTTTATAGAATTTAATAAATACTAATTTTCGTTAAATTTGATTAGTTATCCTTTAATTTTTAAATTTTTCCTATTAAAACATAAAACTCTATGTTTAATTTTTCATAAGGCTATTAAAGCCTTTACAAAATATTTTATATAATAAACGTTCTGGAATATACATTTTATATTGTGAAACCAGAATACATTTTTAATATATTTATGAATGTTGTAGGATTAATGAGAAGCAGTAATAATTAATCTCTAAAATTTTTAAATTCCATAATAAAAAGCAGGATTTTTCGAAAAATTCTCAAAATAATAGTATTATATTTTAAATTTTTTAAAAAGGCTGGTATTTATGCTCGTAGAATTTCAAGTCGGAAATTACAGATCCTTTAAAAACCCCGTTACACTGAGTATGATGTGCAGTTCAATTACAGAACACAGCGAAACCAATGTTATCAATGACCATAGATTTGATCTCTTAAAAACTGCTGCAATTTACGGAGCCAACGCCAGCGGAAAGAGTAATCTGGTTAAAGCTCTGTACTTCATGAAAAGGTATATCCTTAATTCCGTGAATAATTTAAACGGAACAATTAATGTGGAGCCATTTATGTTAAGCAGTGAATGTGATAATGAACCTGCTTCTTTTAATATTTCTTTTTTACATGAAGATGTTCTATATAACTACGGTTTTCGGATAACACAGGAGGAAGTTCTATCGGAATGGCTGACCTATACAGGGCGGAAGAAGGGAAAATTATTTGAGAGAACCGGCGATAAATATACCTTCGGCTCCTATTTTAAAAACGGAAAAAGGCTTGTAAAATTCGTCAGAAAGAATTCCCTTCTTTTAACCGTTGCGGCACAGCTTAATGAAACTTATTCTCTCAAAGTCATAGACTGGTTTACACATAAGTTGCATTTTATTCACGGGTTATTTGAGGATTACAGTGTTTTTACTATAAATAAACTGCAGGATAAGGAATTTAAGAAGAAACTTTTAAATCTTTTATCACTGGCAGATATAGATATTTCCGATATACTCGTTTATAAGATAAAAGGGGAAAAACTGATAGAAACTTTGCCGGAAGATATAAAATTTCAGTTGAGTAAAGAAATTCCTCTTGAACATGAGTTTGTTAATTTATCCAGTGTCCATAATAAATATGATAAACAAAATCAGATATGCGGCGAGGTTGTATTTGATTTTGAAAATGCGGAATCAGAAGGGACAAAAAAGTTCTTAAAACTTGCCGGTCCTCTTCTGGATGTCATAGAAAACAGCGGAACTCTGGTTATTGATGAACTTGATACCAGACTTCATCCTTTGCTGACGAAATCTTTTATTCAACTGTTTAATTCCTTTCAAAATGAGAAGAGTCAATTGATTTTTACCACCCATGATACAGGTCTTCTGGACAGAAAAGTATTAAGAAGGGATCAGATATGGTTTACCCAGAAAAATGAATATGGTGTAACAGATTTGTACTGTTTGTTAAAATTAAAAATACGGAGTGATGCGTCTTACGAGAAGGATTACGTATCAGGTAAATACGGTGCGGTTCCTTTTACAGGTAATATGAATTTCTTTAATTTTGCAGATTGGGAGTATGATAATGTCCCGGAAACAAAAGAAGAAGATATATAGAGAAGAACAGGACTTAATTGAAATTAAGACAAGAATTTTGATAGTCTGTGAAGGAACAAAAACTGAACCGAATTATTTTATAAAATTTCAGGATGTCCTTGATGATATGAGAATAGAGGTTAAAATTGCCGGAACAGGATATAATACTGAAAGTTTGATAGAATATGCCAGAATTTTGAAAGAGAATGGTAATTATAATCAGGTATGGTGCGTATTCGACAGGGATAGTTTTACAGAAGAAAGTATTCGTAAAGCTTTTTCACAGGCCCGGAAATATAAATTCCGTATTGCCTTTTCCAATGAAGCATTTGAATTATGGTATTTACTTCATTTCAATTATTATCACAGTGCCATAACCAGAAATGATTATATAAAAAAACTGGATAAGGAATTTAAAAAGACTTTTCCTGAGATGAAGTTAAGATACCGGAAGAATATGTCAGATATATTCGATATATTGAAAGATAAACAGCAACATGCGATTAATCATGCAGATCGTATCCTGAAATCTTACGGAAGCAATTACAGACCTGAAAAGTCTAATCCTTCAACAACGGTACACTTTTTGGTAAAGGAATTGAATAACTATCGCAAAGACTTATAATAATTGCTTTTACGGAGGTTCTGACTGTCATGTTTCACTACCATTTAAAATGTAATTTTTTTTTACCGATTCTTTAAAATTATCGAAAGACGTATAATGTATGGTATTCATTCCGATTTTCTGTGCGCCGGCGATATTTTTTTCGGAATCGTCTATGAAAAGACAGTCTTCTGCCTTTAAGGCCAGTTTTGAAAGACACATCCTGTATATCTCAGGTTCAGGTTTTACACTTCCCACTCTGCAGGAAAAAATGATTGTGTCGAATAAACTCAACCAGTGGAAAGACTCTTCCATTTTCTCTAAAATAGGTAATGGCATATTGGATAGTATTGCTATCTTAGACACTTTATATTTAATCTCTCTTATGAAAGATAACATTCTTTTGTCAACGGAAAGCCAGCTCTTTATATCTATTTTTATTAATTCCTCTATCTCCCTGTCAGACATAGACACATTGCAATCATGTAAAACTTTTTTCCAGTATCCTTCGGGAGACAGATTGTTCAGATCATATTCGAGCCTGTATCTGAAATAGATTTCAGAAAAGTCTTTTTCCCCGGGCATGAGCCGTGATTTCATTTCATTTATTTTACCCCTGTCCTGAGGACATATTACTTCTCCGTAATCAAATATGAGTGCTTTTATCTTTTTTTTATCCATCATAAGATTTCCTTATATCTGAAACAGCTAACAAGATGATCGTTCACCATACCTGCTGCCTGCATAAAGGCATAACATATGGTCGTTCCGACAAAAGTGAATCCTCTTTTTTTCAGGTCTTTACTCATGGAATCGGATTCTTTCGTACTGGCAGGTATTTGTTCGAGTTTTTCCCATCTGTTTGTTATTGTTTTTCCTCCGGCAAATCTCCAGATATAATCATCGAAAGAACCGAATTCTTCCCGGATTTTTTTAAAGGCAATGGCATTTTTGACAGTTCCTCTGATCTTCAGCCTGTTCCTTATAATATCTTTGTTCTGCAATAATTCTGCAATTTTATCTTCATCGAATTCAGCCACTTTGTTCACATCGAAATCAGCAAAGGCTTTTCTGAAATGTTCTCTCTTTCTGAGGACGGTAAGCCAGCTTAAACCTGCCTGAAAGGAATCCAACACCATAAATTCGAATAGTTTTTTATCATCATGCACAGGCACGCCCCATTCCGTATCATGATATTTATTCATAATCGGCTCATCTTTAGTCCATGGACATCTCTGTTTCATATTTTTCGGCTCTGTCATAGATTTTGTCTGTTTGTATTTAAGCTTTTCCCGATGGGAAGCTTATACAAAACATTTCACGCTCCCCCTTTTTTGCTCTCGTGACGCGTAACGCGTAACGCGTGACGGGAGGAAAACTTTTATTACATGCTTATGAACAGGTCATTAAAACCTCGCCGGGAAACCAGGCTTTCCTGAACATTTAAACCTTATCCCTCCGTGGTCACCGACATAATATTCACTGTTGAATTTCCTTCACAGTCCTGAAGGCTTCACCCAGTGAATTTTCCATTGCAGGAAGACCCTGGCCGTCACTGTGGGAAAGATATATGGAACCGGTATTCTTTCTTATGGCAGGGAGCCATCTGGTATACATATAAGGCCTGTTTATGATGATTGCATGACCCCACCTGGTAAGATATACTTCTTCAAGGTATTTTGTACTTCCCGGCAATATTTTCTCAAAAGCATTTACTATTCTGCCTGCTATATGTTCTTTTGAACCCAGTATCATCTGACATCTTCCCATAACCGGGTCTTTATAGGGAGCAAAACATGTAATAATCTGATAGTCTCCCTTCTTTTTTCCCGGATGTTCCGGCCAGAAGACAGAAGCGAAATCCGTAAAAGCACCTGCATCGGGGGTGGTGGTAAGATATGAAGAAGAATGAACAACCCTGTTAAAACGCAGATTTGCTGTTATATAAGAACCGTATTGCTGCGCTCTCAGCGCCTCTTTCTGTCCGTCGGAAATGCCGTCTATTAATCTGGATGCAATAAAATATGGTGTTGCAATTACTACCTTTTTGGCTTCAACGGCTCTTGCCTGACCGTTCTGAAAATAGTAAACAGAAATCTTATCGTTTTTTTCCTGTTTTATTTTATAAACATAAGAAGATGTTTTGATACGGCCTTTACCTGCCATGTCAATTCCTTTAACCAGCGCCATGGCAATCTGAGAGTTACCTGCGGAAAAACTGTACGTGTCACCTTCGATCTCGGACGCATAAAAATTAATCCCTCCGAAGGCAGATACTGTGTCTGAAGAGCCACCCATGGCGGAATAGCAATAGGTGTCCATAAAAGCTTTCAGTTCTTCGTTAATATATGGTTTCAGCCATTCCGCAAAGGTTATTTTATCCAGTTCCAGAGATTTCGAAGAAGTATTTTCATAGGGATTTTCAGGGAAATCATCGCTGGTATATATGTTTCTCAGTGCTTTTTTTAAACATATCATTTTCTTTCTCAGATCCGGCTTGAGACCTGTCATATTTTCATCTTCAAATGGTTCATTTACAAATTCATTGCCGATTTTCCATGTTTCTACAGGCCCTTCCAGCTTACGTGGTTTAATGCCTGTTTCATCATAAAGAATCCTGTAGTCTTCAGTTATGGCTGCAAAATATACGGAACCGATATTAAAATATTTACCCTGCCATATAAGAGATTTTGCATTTCCACCTGTTTTACCGTCATATTCCAGAACCATAAGGTCTCTGTCCCTGAGCTTATAGGCAACTGTAAGACCGCTCAGACCTGCGCCTATGACAACAAGGTCTTTTTTCTCATCTGCCTTCGGCAGGGGAGGGACAAAACCGTCACGGAAACTGTGGGCTATGTCATAGTTATCACCTGACCAGCCGCTTATTTTGTAAGGAATATTTTTATTTTCTTCAGTGAAAGAGTAAGATGTTGTTTGCCCATTTATGCCTGTAAATCCTGACAGGACAAGGAAAATTCCTCCCTTCAGGAAATTACGGCGCGTCAGGGCATAACCGGTTTCATTGTTTTTTTTCATAATTTAATAAAAAGGTAAATGGCCTGAATGCTTATGGCATATAAGGCATGACAGCTTTTTTACCTCCTTTTCCGTATGCAGTCCTTTTATAATTCCTGTTTCGCTTTCTATAATATCTTTTTCCCTGTCATAGATATCTTTATGACATGAAATACATCTTTCATCAGGCATGGATTTGATTGCTCTGTGTTTTATGGCAAAATAAAAGTCTTCTTTCCCGATATCTTCTTTTGAAAAAAAATGATGATATGTGTCTTTTATACCATGAGTGCTTTTGTTTATTATGACAGATGCCGGATTTTTCCATGAAGGAATATGGCAGTCCCTGCATGTAGCTCTGGCTTTCCCGTCTACTATACCATGATCTGAAACCTTCCAGCTTTCTACAGCAGGTTTTATTTCATGACAGGTGCTGCAGAAAGATGGTGTGGAAGTCATTTCAACGGCAGGATATATGAGAATGATTATACAGATAAGACCTGCAAATATTATTATTTTATATTTTTTTATATTCCATTCAAATTTCATAAAGAGCAAATCTCCTTTATGAATGCATGAATTCTTCGATAATAGTGAAACTGTCTTGAATAAATGTTTACACAAAATTTGAACAGGCTCTTTTTATATAAAATTCACTTTTTATTTTATATTCCCTTTATATTAAGAATTTCTTTGTAAAGGTCAAAGAACTGGTATAGAGAAACTACAAAAATCTACAAATAACGCTTGAAATTCAGTTGATTCTGTAGTAAAATTATCTTATGATGTACTCAGTTGGAGAATTTGCGAAAAAGATAGGTAAAAGTGTTCAGACTTTAAGAGACTGGGAAAAAAAAGGCATATTAATCCCTGCTTATAAGACAAAAGGCC
>JBEHWO010000132.1:0-15838 GCA_040217695.1 Vulcanimicrobiota bacterium
AGTGATCCTTTCCCGTATGCCCCTGATCATAAAGTCTTACGATATTGGGATGTATAAGCCTGGAAATTACCAGCATTTCTCTCTGAAACAATTTCTTGTTTTTTTCCGACATGGCTGCCATCGGGAGAATTCTCTTGAGCGCTACAAGTCTTCCTGTTACGGCATGCCATGCTTTATACACTTCACCCATACCGCCTTTTCCCAGTAATGACAGTAATTCGTAATCTCCCATTTTATCGCGGAAAGTTCCTTCTTTTCTCGGAGGTTTGCACATAGGACAGTAATATATGGCACTGTCTGTGAACTCATCTCTTTTCCCGTCCCTGTTTGCCATGTCACTTACATCTTTACGGCATCCTGCACATAAAACAGGAGTTTCTTCGATGGTATAAGCCTGTTCCTGTTTTTTCCGGGTACATTCCCTGCATGTATAAACAAGACCTTCCAGGTCATCAGCTTTTTTTCCTGCAAGTTCTCCGAGGACATCTTTCCCGCATTCGATACAGTTTACTTCAGGTGAAAGGAAAAGAGTTCCTTCTGCTTCGCCTGCAATGTCTTCTTCACGGGCTATATTTATTGTGAGAAGAGTTTTCCCAACCCTTATAGAATCTTTATCTGAAAGCTGCACAAGTTCACCTTTACCGAGTTTTCTGTCATTTACCTTTGTACCGTTGGTGCTTCCCAGATCCTTTAAAAAACAGTAAGGAGGATTCAATTCAAGAATAAAATGATGACGTGATATATAACCGTCACCTTTAAGCTGTGAATGGGTATTTATTTTAGATCTTCCCACTACAAACGTATCATGACGGTCAAATACAAAATCTTCTTTACCTCCGGGCCCTTCCTCTATTCTGAGTATAACCTTCATTTTTTTACTGTCTTCAACAGGTTTGATTATACCCAGGGATTTCTTCACATTATGCTCTATTATTTCTGCCCTTGCCGCAGGAACAGTCATAAAGGCGAGAAGTTTTTCCATGTGAGTCTTCTGAATGTCAGTAATTTTTTTATTCTTCCAGAACTCCATGAGACGTCTTTCATATATAACTTCCTGTATGTCTCTGTCAAGGTCAATGGCTTTCTTATAATATCCGTCTGCTTCATCATACATGCCAAGTTTATCATGTATATGGCCAAGGGCAATATGATAACCTGCTTCATCTGGCTTTAAAGCAAGAGCCTTAAGATAATAGTCTTTTGCCTGAAGAACATCTCCCTTAAGCAGATATGCATTTCCCATACTGGCAAAAGCGGCAGGATCTTTCGACTTAGTTCCTTCTTTCAATTTCTCTATGGCTTTATCATAGTCTTTACTGTCAATCAATTTTGATCCTTCTTCTATAAAATCCTCTTTTTTATCTGCTTTCAATTTCTGCTGATTTAATTCAATCCATTTCTTAATCTTTCCCGTATGTTCGAAAAGAACATCTCTGTAGAGCGCATATAAAGGGGATCTCAGATAACTGTTATAAACCAGTTCATAAAGCTCCACTCTTTTAGGAAGATCCAGTGTCTGAATTATTTCTGGTTTTACATTTCTTTTTTTAAGTTCTTCGCAGAGTGCCGAAAGTTCCTCTTCAGGATCTTTCATGTAATTTAATACAGTCTTTGTATAATCATTCTCGTTATTTCTGAATAGCTCTTTCACAGAAAGGGTTATTTCCTGAATACATGTTTTCTCAAAGGATTTAATATAAATAGATTTTATAAAGGAGGAAGCAAAACACTGGGCTGCCATACCTCCTACAAGCTGAACAAGACCGAGAACTTCTTCACCCATAATGATCTCTCCATTCGTGACGCGTAACGCGTGACGCGTGACGCGTAATAATAATCAAAATATCAGCCATGACGCATGTTTTTACAGTATGTAAAGAGTAAAACAGCTTCTTTCTCAAGGCGTCACTATATTCAATTATTATAATAAAAAAATTAATGGTTGAAAAGAGACCATGATTTTCAAGATTATTAAGATTAACAGGATTATATAGTTTTTACTAACAGCCATGACCGAAGTGGTCACAACCATATATGAAAATGAATAGACAGTGAAGCACAAGACTTCATCATTTTCATATAAATTTTCTTAATCCCGATCCTGTTCACTCTATAATCGCTTAATTCCGGTCAAATTTCAACCAGATTAACAAAACTCAAGTTTTAACCTTTATTTTCAGGTTTAATATCTTTAAGAAGACTCAATAAGTCATTGGGATTGGATTGATCTTTCGGATTTTCCTTTACCTTTTCCTTATCAAAGAAAGGAGCAGGAACAAAATTCCATTTATCAGGTGTAAGAACAGACATGGTCTGTCCCTGAACTATCATTTCATCCCACGGTGTATCCTGTGCCCAGTCTGTTTTAGTATAACCGTATTTAGCAGGTCTGGGTCTATCTGTGGGAATATAAACTGAAAGGCCATGAGAATCCCTGTAAAGTTCGGAATGCTGTTCTGCTATAATAGCACCTTTTGTTGCACCCAGAAGATTTGATGCCTTTTCTTTTATTGATGTATCGGACAGATCTTTACTTTCCAGTATCTTTGTGGCAAAATCTATTATATCCCTGAACTGACCGTACGGTTCAATAAAGGGAATGGTTTTACTGTATGATTCTGTTTTGTTTGCTATTTTTCTTACAAAGTCAAGGGCATCAGGTTTTGCCATTACTTCCCTTGCAAAATCAGACGCCGCTGCTGCAACAGTGTCCATTTTACTTAAATCTATGGCGGAAAGAGTCGGAAGTTGATCCTGAGTTTTCGCACTTTCTTCTATAATCTTCTTCGCCACCTGTTCCGGCTCGATAGATATCTTCTTTTCTGCCATGAAGTTCAGCGCTCTGATAAGCTTGCCTTCTTCTCCCAGTATACTGGAATAAGGCCATCCGCCGCTTCCTTCCGCTTCTTCGGAACCTATCATTATTTTTGCCTGATCCTTTAACTGATAGGCTACTTCAGACTGGCCCATAAGACAGCAGTCAAAACCTATAATATCAAATTTGTCTTTACCCAGAGTTTTTCTTGCCTCATCAATAGCTTTTTCCAGATCTGGAATATTCATAACAGTTTTACTGGAATCATCATTTGCAACACCTGCAAATCCGCCGCCGTGATTGCTTACTATGATGATTGTATGTTTTGCAGGATATTCTTTATGGGCCCATAGAATAAAATCTTTCAGATGGTCAGGATTGGATGTATCTACTTCTCCCAGTTCACCTTTCACAGGAGACGTAATTTCATCGGGATTATCGCTTTTTGTGACATAAAATCTCCTTGCTCCGTCCCACGGGCTTATGCCTCTGTGCTGTCTTGAACCTCTGTCAAATTGAACGAGTATGTTTACCATTTCATTGGAACCGATTTTCTCAAGATCAGCCATATTCTTAGACATACTTTCTTCAAGGGTATTATCGCCTGCCATATAAACAAGAACATTCCATTCCTTTACATTATCTGTTTTAAAAGGAGTTTCTCCTGCAGACCCCGGCTGTGGTTCCGTATCAGACAGGGCATCTCCTTTCGGACCTGCAAATTTCAGAAAACTTGTATTTTCAGGTAAATCAAAATACTGTCCCAGGGAAACTTCATCATTTAATTCTTCTTTCTTCTCCTGCTTTTTCACTTTTACGGATTGCATCTGACCTGTATTAATCTTATTCGCCAGAGGATTTATATTGTTCATAAATATTTCCTTTCCAGTAAGTTCTACGATAATATCCTGTCAACTATATTATATCAAAAAACAAAAGCTTAAACCTGTTAAATTGTTAACTTTTTGTTAACTTTTTAAAGAAATTTATAGTATCCTCCAGGCTATGGGCCGGTTGTGGATTTTTTCTTTCCAATCAAGTTATTGTGTGAATCAAAAAAGATATGCAAGTTAAAGATGCTGCTCTGCCATTGAGCTACTCCCGCAAGGAAAGCGGGAGACGGGATTCGAACCCATAAGTATTTACATTAAATGTATGTAAGCAACTTATATTATAGCATATCTTTTTTATGTACTTTATCACAGTATATTCAAAAAAGAAAGGTTTAAATTTGTTAAATTGTTAATTTTTTGTTAACTTTTCAAAGAAATTTATAGTATCCTCTGCGACAATTTTGAATTTAACCTGTGAACCTTATCCATCAAAAATTTTCTCTCTTCAAAACTATACCATTCTCCCCGGTAATACTGATAGGATGTGTTATGAGCAAGGGGATCCCTTAAATCTGTTTTAATTTTTTCATAGTCAGACGTTCCCGGCACAGGTGAAAAAACAGAGAGATTGTTTTTAAGGCCGAGTTTAAATATGTATTCTATAGTTTTATCAACTTCATTAAAGGTCTGTCCCGGAATTGCCATCATGGTATAAATTCTTATCTCTTCTTTCGTAAATCCCGCCCTGTAAAGATGTTCAAGAGCAGATTCAAAATCTGAAATTTTTACTTTATTTCCGGTTAAATCCTGAATATGTTCATCTACAGTTTCAAGACTTAAATTTATGATTTTAAAACCTGATTTCCACAGGAGACCTGCCATGTCACTGTCAATAAATCGTGAATGAACTCCGTTCGGAGTGTGAAAGTTCAAATGTTCATCTATCAGCCCGGCAAACAAAATTTTTATACAGGGATTTACCAGAAGGGCGTCATCATAAAAGGCAAAATCAGATATTTTATATATATCTCTTATAAATTTAATTTCCGCCATTACTTCATAAACATCTCTTGATATAAAACATGGCTCAAGTATTTTTGAAGCACAATAAGTGCATTTATAGGGACAACCTCTTGAAGTCATTACAGAAGCATAATCCAGTTTCTTATAATGAGAATAATCGGGAGAAGAAATTTCATACACCATGTGGTTTACACCTGTATAAATTTCAATAATGGAAAGCAACTCTGCCATACATGAACCGGTAAACACATGATCTGCCTGTGAATGTATTTTAGCAAAATCAGAGCAGAGTGTGGCGTAAATACCACCTAAAATGACAGGAATAGAAGGAAAGACACCTTTTAATATTGATATGGCAATATGAACGCCGGGATACCAGTAAGTCATGCCTGATGTTACAAGTATAATGTCAGGTGCGGGAATTTTCTTTAAATCACAGAGGAAAGCATCTACAGAGATCCCGTATCTTTTATAATATCTCGGTATTTTTTTATATAACTCAGGTTTCTCTATAATTTCATCTGCAAATTTACCCGTATTATAATGTCTGTCTTTTTTTATTACAGTTTTATAGTTTCTGTCAAGACAGTCAATTAAATATAAATTATATCCGTTCTTTCTGAGAACAGTCGAAATATTCAATAATCCCAGAGGTTTCATCCAGAGATCATAGGCTTTGAAATCTATAATCCATGGGTTTACAAGGAGAATATTTATATTATTATGTAACATAAATGTTTATTCTTCACATGTAATTTATTATCCTTTTTCAGTATCGATTATGTAAAAAAATAACCTTATCATAGTTACAATCGTGAAGCGTAACGCGTAACGCGTGACGGAAGGACAGAAACCATAATTTGCCAGAGTTATTTTCTTACAGTCCCTGATTTTACATATAAATGAATCTACCTGCCGTAAACAAACACTATCTTCTGTGTTCCGGGTTAAGACAAAACCTTGACAGCAGAATATTATTATGGAATAATTGTAGAATATTATGACACTTATAGTGTATTTCCTAATTTATTAGGTTCTCGTCACGCGTAACGCGTGACGCGTTTAATTCCTGCGCATCACGCATCACGCATTACGCTTTACGAAGTCATTATTTATGGATAGAGTTAGAAACTAACTATAATCAGGAGGTTTAATTATGCAAATAATCGACGCTACAGGCAAAGCATGTCCTCAGCCTGTAATCATGACAAAAGATGCCCTTCTATCGGAAGAGCAGATAACAGTAATAGTAGACAATCCCATATCAAGAGATAATGTTGAAAGGTTTGCCATAAGTCAGGGCTGTTCTGTTACCATTCAGGGGAAAGACAATTTGTTTCACTTAATTATTACAAAAGGTTCACAGGCAATTTCTGACATAAAAACTTCGGAAATTATTGATTGCCAGACAGGCTCAACAGGAAAAAAAGGTGGAACTTTATTCTATATAGCTTCGGATCAAACAGGTATAGGAGCTGAAGAGCTGGGACATATATTAATGAGAGCCTTTATTAAAACCATAATAGACCTTGATGAAAAACCTGAAAAAATAATTTTCCTTAATTCAGGCGTAAAACTATCATGCAAAGGTTCTAAAGTCATAGAAGATCTGAAAGAACTGGAAAAATCAGGTATAAAAATATTATCCTGCGGAACATGTCTGGATTTTTACGGACTGAAAGAAGATTTAGCAGCAGGAACAATTTCAAATATGTATGAAATACTGTCTGCATTACAGGATGCAGAGAAAGTAATAAGACCATAGGAAACGTGACAGGTGACGCGTAACGCGTAACGGGAAAATACTGAGAATAAAGAAAGAAGGTTGGAAATTAATAAAATGGTATATCTTGATAATTCCGCCACATCTTTCCCAAAACCTCCCTGTGTACTAGAAGCCATAGGAGGTTATCTGAAACATACAGGAGCAAGTGCCGGCAGAGCCGGATATAAATCTGCTCTGAAGACAGCCAGAATGGTTTTTTCATGCAGAGAAAAACTTGCCAGGCTCTTTAACATAAAAGATTCTTCCAGGGTTGTTTTTACTTCAGGAGCCACAGAATCTCTGAATACCGCTATATTCGGTATTTTAGAAGAAGGAGACGAAGTAGTTACAACTACTATGGAACATAATTCTGTTATGAGACCTTTACGATATCTTGAAAAAACAGAATCTATAAAGATAAAATTTCTTAAGATGGATAAATACGGTGCTCTGGAAGAAAGAGAGATTAAAGAGAAAATAACAGAAAAGACAAAAATGTTAGTAGTAAATCATGTGTCAAATATTACCGGTTCCATTGTTCCCCTGGAATATTTCAGGGATGTTAAAAAAAATGCTGTCTTACTTGTAGATGTGGCACAATCTGCAGGGATTTATCCCCTGGACGTGGAGAAATATTCTATAGATCTTCTGGCATTTACAGGACATAAAGGGCTTATGGGAGTAACAGGTACAGGAGGACTTTATGTAAGAGAAAATATTCCAATAAAGCCTTTAAAATTTGGCGGTACAGGAAGTATATCGGAGAAAGAAGAACAGCCTGATTTTTTTCCTGATAGAATGGAATCCGGAACTCTTAATACTACAGGTATTGCAGGCTTAAATTCATCTCTTGATTTTATATTAAATAAAGGTATAGAAAATATTCTGTCTCATGAAAGAAAACTTTCCGAATATTTTATGGAAAAAATTAACACCGTTGATGACATTATTCTATATGGCCCGCAGGAGACGGAAAAAAGACTGGCTGTATTTTCAATCAATATAAAAGACAGAGATCCAGCCGAAACAGGTTTTATACTTGACAGAACATATGATATCTGTGTAAGAGTCGGTCTCCATTGTTCCCCTTCTGCCCATAAAACAACAGGAACTTACCCGAAAGGTACAATCAGAATAAGTTTCGGATATTTCAACAGTTTTGATGATATAGATTTTTTAGTTGCATCCCTCAAAGAGATAATTAAAACATGAACATTTGCCGAAATAGATTTTTTAATAGCAGTTCTTAAAGAGATAATTAAAACATGAAAAAATGTGTGGCTCTTTTTAAATCAATCCATGACGTTCTTAAAATAGAAGAAATATTACAGAAAGAAAGCATATACTGTGATATAATACCATTGCCCAGGGATATAAGTAAAAGCTGTGGTATGGGAATAGTATTTAACTGCAATGACCGGGAAAAAATAACAGATAAATCCGGAGAACATAACGTTGAAATACAGCACCTGTACAGATTACATGAAGGTCAGTTTCAACTTATGACATAAAGGTGGTGAGCTGAAATGAAAAAACCTCTTACTCATTTTTCAAAAGCAGCAGGTTGAGCAGCAAAAATAGGTCCGTCGGACCTTGAAAATATAATCAGAGATCTGCCGCTTATGACAGATCCGAACCTCCTTGTAGGTATAGAGCATTCAGATGATGCAGGTGTTTATAAAATATCCGATGAAATGGCACTTATTCAGACTGTAGATTTTTTCACACCTGTAGTGGATGACCCGTATTTATTCGGTCAGATTGCAGCAACAAATTCTCTGAGTGACATCTATGCCATGGGCGGAAAGCCTCTGACTGTCATGAATATAGTATGTTTTCCCATAAAAGAACTGCCTGGAGATATTTTAAAGAAAATACTCCTGGGAGGCATAGAAAAAATAAGAGAAGCAGGAGCACTCCTTGTAGGAGGGCACAGTGTGGAAGATTCTGAAATCAAATACGGTCTCTCTGTTACAGGTATAATCCATCCGGACAGGGTTATTTCCAATAAAGGCGCAAAACCGGGGGATAAACTCATACTGACAAAACCTCTGGGGACAGGCATCATATCCACTGCCATAAAAGCAGGCATGGCTTCTTCTAAAGCTATAGAAGAAATTACCATGTCAATGAGTACACTGAATAAAAAAGCTGCGGAAATTATGGGAGAAGTGGGAGCAAACGCCTGCACCGACATAACAGGCTTCGGCCTTACAGGACATTTACTGGAAGTTTTAAGAGCAGGTAATGTGGGGGCAATCATCTATCATGACAGAGTGCCGGTATTTTCGGAAGCCATGAATTATGCAGAAATGGGTCTTGTGCCGGCAGGAACTCATCTGAATAAAAACTATTATTCATGCAGTGTTATTTCAGACACTGACATATCAGTCTTTAAAGAAGATATTCTCTATGATGCACAGACATCGGGAGGACTTTTAATATCCATGGCCGAAGAAAAAGTTCCCCTTTTTAAAGAAAAATTTGGAAACTGTGCAATTATAGGAGAAATAATAGAAGAACCTCGGAGAAAAATTATTTTAAAAAAACAGTCCCTAAACTTTACAGATTACAAAAATATCCATTGCGGTGATTGATGAGTAAAAAATATCCTGTTCCACTCACTAATCACTACTCACTAACAGGCATGACCGATTGGGTCACAATGAAGAATGAGAATTTGTTTCTCCCGTCACGCGTTACGCGTTACGCGTGACGTTTCTCATATAAATTATGATTAATTTTTTAAAAGCTCACGAGAATAAATCAGTATTAAAATATAGACTCTATACAGTTGTTACGATAATATTTGTTTTAATATGCGGCTCTATAGTGACATATAAAGCAGGGATAAACAGAGACAGTGAATTGAGAACAGATTTAATATCCAGAACAAAACTTGCTTCTGCTTCAATAGATCCGGATAAATTAAAAAACCTCAGAGGAGAACTGTCGGATTTAAAAACCGGTGATTATCAATATTTAAAAGAAAAAATAATTTCTGTTCGTGCAATGGAATCAGATATCAGATTTATTTATTTACTGGGGCTTCGTAAGGGGAACATATTTTTCTTTATGGATTCAGAACCGGCCAGCTCTCCCGATTATTCTCCGCCGGGTCAGTTATACGATGAAGCAAGTGTAGAGCTCAGAGAGATATTTACAAACAAAGAGGATTTCTGTGAAGGACCTCTGCCCGATAGATGGGGCTTATGGGTAACAGGTTTCGTGCCCATAATCAATCATGATACAGGTGAAGTTATAGCCGTCTGCGGCATGGATATAGACGGAAAAGACTGGAATCGTCTTATTACTGCCAGTCGTCTTACACCGGCAAGTGTTACAGTTATTATAACTCTCTTATTAATCATCTTTTTTATTCTTCACTACTTCTCAGGTGAATTTTCTATAAAGATAATAGACTCTGAAAAAAAATATCGTACCCTCTTCAGTGAAATGCTGAGCGGTCTTTCCTTTTACAGGGTGATTGTCAATAAAGCCGGCCAGCCGGTAGATTTCCAATTTCTGGATATTAACCCTGCTTTTGAAAAGCTCACAGGCTTCAAAAGGGAAGATATAATAGGAAAAAAACGCAGAGATCTTAAGATTGATATAAATGATGAATGGATTAACATATTTAATGAAGTTTATCTTACAGGGAAACCGAGGCACTTTGAAAAATATCATGCCGGTTTTAATAAATACCTTGATGTAATAGTCTACAGTCCTCAATCAGGTCATTTAGCAGTTAATTTCAATGATATTACAGAAAGTAAAGAAGCGGAAAAAGCTTTAAAGGAAAGTGAAGAAAAATTCAGATCCATAACTATAGCTGCCCAGGATGGAATTATAATTATGGATAACAGAGGTAACATATCATACTGGAATCAGGCAGCAGAAAAAATCTTCGGATATAAAGAAGAAGAAATAATCGGGAAAAATCTTCACCATACCCTGGCTCCTGAATACTATAAGAAAGATTTTTCAGAAGCTATTGAGAAGTGGAAGGATACAGGTCTTGGTAATGTTACAGGTAAACTGGTCGAATTAAAAGCTTTAAGGAAAGACGGAAAAGAAATTGAAATAGAACTTTCCCTGTCATCTGTTAAACTGGGTAATAAATGGCATGCCATAGGTATTGTCCGTGACATTACAGAGAAAACCAGGGTTCAGAAAGAACTGAAAAAAGCCAGAGACGATGCAGAAGAAGCAAGTATTGCAAAAAGCCAGTTTCTTGCAAATATGAGCCATGAAATAAGAACACCGATGAATGGAATTATTGGTATGACAGATTTACTGTTAGATACAGAACTGACAGATACTCAGAGAGAATTTGCCCTGACCATAGAAAAATCTGCAGATTCACTGTTAAGTCTGATAAATGATATTTTAGATTTTTCAAAAATAGAATCGGGGAAATTAGAACTTGAAATAATCGAATTTGACTTGAGAGCAGTAGTAGAAGATGTAGTGGATCTGCTTGCACTGAAAGCCTCTGAAAAAAAACTTGCCTTCGGTTATTTAATGTACAGCAATGTGCCTGAAATGTTATGGGGCGATCCGGGAAGATTAAGGCAAATTCTCATCAATCTTACCGGAAATGCCATCAAATTTACGGAAAAAGGAGAAGTACTGATAAGTATAAAGCTTGAAGAAGATAATGCTCCCCGTGTTAAAATAAGATTTTCCGTCATTGATACAGGTATAGGCATACCGGAAGAACTTACAAAAAATCTGTTTCAGTCCTTTTCACAGGTAGATGGCTCTATTACAAGAAAATACGGCGGTACAGGTCTGGGACTCGCTATCTCAAAATATCTTTCAGAAATGATGGATGGCGAAACAGGAGTGGAAAGCATACATGGTAAAGGATCAAATTTCTGGTTTACGGCAGGGTTTAAAAAACAATCAGGGGAAAGGCCTCCTACCATAAAAATAGAGCATATAAAAGGTACCAAAATACTTATTGTAGATGATAATAAAACAAACCGTTTTGTCCTGGGTGAACAGCTCCGTTTATTCGGATGTGACTGTGCAGAGGCGGAAAATGGAACTGTTGCTCTTAAAATACTCAATGAGGCAACGGAAAAAAATAATCCCTTTAACATTGCAATTATAGATATGCAGATGCCGGAAATAGATGGTATAATGCTCGGAAAACTGATTAAAAAGAATGAAAAAATCGGAGAAACCATACTCATTATGTTAAGTTCCCTGGGACATACGGAAGATGCCATATCAATGAAAGATACAGGATTTTGTGCATATCTTACAAAACCAGTAAAACAGGGGCAGCTTTACAGATGTCTGATGGAAGCAATGGGACGTAAACCCGCAAGAACTCATGTTACAGCGAGCCCGATGAAATCTGTTATTTCAGATGAGATAAAACAAAAAACCAGAATTCTTCTGGCAGAAGATAACATTACAAACCAGAAAGTGGCTTTAAAAATACTTGAAAAAATCGGATATCGTGCCAGTGCAGTGGCAAACGGTAAAGAAGTACTGGAAGCTATTGAAAAGTTCCCTTACGATTTAATACTTATGGATGTTCAGATGCCGGAAATGGACGGCATGACTGCCACATCAACAATAAGAGACAAAGAAAAAGGTATGAACAAACATATACCGATTATAGCAATGACAGCCCATGCAATGAAAGGGGACAGGGAAAAATGTATAGCAGCAGGGATGGATGATTATATACAAAAACCGGTTCAGCCAAAAGAACTTCTTAGAATTATAGAACGATTTATTTATAAAGAAGAAAATCCTTCTGATTATAAACCTGAATATGAAGAAGAAAATGAAATTTATGACAGGAAAAACTTTCTGGCTCGTATTGAAGGTGACAGGGAATTTGAAAAAGAAATTATTGAAATGATTTTAAGAGATATACCTGATAATATTGATGAGCTAAATAAATCTATAGATAAAGGGAATCTATCCGATATAGCATATCTGGCTCATACAATCAAGGGCCTGGCAGCAAATATTAATGCAAATCTGTTAAAAAAAGCTGCCTATGATTTTGAATATTTAAGTAAAAGCGGAGAAATAAATATGGAATTTTTTGAAAATATTAAAAAGAGGTTTGAAGAATTGAAGATATATCTTAAAAATTTTACATAATAGCAGTTAAAAATAGCTAAGGATCTGTCAGGAAATAAAGTTACAGTTTATATCGTGACGCGTAACGCGTAACGCGTTACGCGAGGATATTAATTGTTCTAACAATTTGCAGGAGTTGTTTTTCTTGCGGTACTGGCTGCTGAACCCCTATTCAGAATAGAAAGGAACATAAAAATTGATCGATCTAAAAGGTAAAACAGAAGAAGAACTGGCTGATTTTTTTATTTCCACAGGAGAAAAATCTTTCCGGGGAAAACAATTATATCAATGGATTTATTATAAAAAAGAAAGTGATTTCTCTCAAATGACCAATATAAGTAAAGAACTGAGAGAAAAACTGAAAGAAATTGCTTTTATATCAGATATAAAAATACGTGACAGGCAGATCTCCGCAAACAAAAATACTGAAAAATATCTTTTTGAATTGAGTGACGGAAATCTTATAGAAACAGTTTTAATGAGATATGAAGAAAATCACTCTTCCAAACGTATAACTCTATGTATATCGACTCAGGCAGGATGTGCTCTGAAATGCAGTTTCTGTGCATCAGGCCAGAAAGGACTTGTAAGAAATTTGACCCATGCAGAGATTATTGATCAGGTCATTCAGGTACAGAAATTACTCTCACTTTCAGATGAAAGAATCGGAAATATTGTAATCATGGGTATAGGAGAACCTCTGTCAAATTACGATAATCTCATAAAAGCAGTAAATATGATAAAATATTCTCATGGTATAGGAATAGGCCGCAGAAATATAGCGATTTCAACATCAGGCATTGTACCCGGCATAAAGAGACTTGCCCATGAAGGACTGGGATGTAAACTGGCTGTATCGCTTCATGCATACAATAATCAGATAAGATCTAAATTAATGCCTGTAAATAATACTTATCCCATAGAAGAATTACTTGAAGCCTGTAAATATTATCAGAAGGTTACAGGTGACAGAATAACCTTTGAATATATTCTAATAAAGGGGATTAATGACGATCTGTCAGGGGCAAGAAAACTGGCAAAGATGCTTAAAGACATAAAATGTGTCGTAAACCTTATACCACTTAATCCGGTAGACCATTTCCACTACAGCCCGTCAAATATACTGACGGCCCAGAGTTTTCTCATGGAAATAGAAAAATACGGTATAAATACAACTCTGAGAAATGAAAGAGGAAGAAGTATAGACGGTGCATGCGGTCAGCTAAGAGCAAGATTTACTAGTGAGTCGTGAACAGTGAGTCGTGAGTAGAACAGACTCACTACTCACTTAATCGTGAGCAGGGTGAGGAGAACAGGATCATTTTTAATCATTATTTATTACTGACAAATCTCCACATTTGGTAAAGGGTGAGAAGATAATGTAGATCTCCTGCCGAGAGCTTCTTTAAATATATAGAGAATCTTTTCGCCTGCTCTCTGAATCCTTCCTGACTGATTCATGAAAACATGTTTTGTCTTACCGGTAGCAATAAGTTCTCCTCCGGGATAGGAATAGATATTATGCAAAAAACCTATAGAAACTTTTGTCAGTTCGTTAATTGACACTTCTATCCTTATCATATCATCATAACGGACAGGTTTTATATAATCACAGCAGGCATGGGTTACAGGCAACATAATTCCTTCTTTTTCAAAATCTTTATATGAAACACCACATTTTCTCATAAATTCCCCTCTCCCTATTTCAAACCATATCAAATAATTGGCATAATATACTACACCCATCTGGTCAGTATCTTTATAGGTTGCACGAACCACTGTATTTGAAACAATCCCATCGGGAAGATTAAGCTTTGATGACATAATAATTTCTCCTTTTAGTTTCGTGACGCATGACGCGTAACGCGTGACGCGAGGAAGCCTTTTTCAATGAATGCTCATATATTTTACTTTATATCAGAAAAAAAGCAAAGAGTAATTTTGTTAAAAAATCTGAGGGCCATAAGAAATATAAACATTGTTACCTTAATGTTACTTAAATATTATTATATAAGCCTGTATAGTGAATATCATGTGAAAGGGTGTCTTTAATTCATTACTCACGATTATAGAAGGTAACAATCAATGCAAGTACCATTAGAAATATATCTGAAAAAATATTTTGGTTATTCCACTTTCAGGGACGGACAGAAAGATATTATAGAAAAAATTCTGTCCCGTCAGGATCTGTTGATAATAATGCCTACAGGTAAAGGGAAATCTCTGTGCTATCAATTACCTGCTCTGTTACTTCCGGGAATGACCGTTGTTATATCACCTCTCATAGCACTGATGAAGGATCAGGTAGATAAACTCATAGCCCGTGGAATCAAAGCAAATTTTATAAACAGTTCCATAAGCAAAGATGAGCATAAAGAAATTCTAAAAAAAATAGAAAGAAAAGAAATAAAAATCCTTTATATAGCACCTGAAAGAATAAATAGTAAAACATTCATGGAAAGTCTCTCTCATTCAAAAATATCACTCTTTACAGTTGATGAAGCACACTGTATTTCTCAATGGGGACATAATTTCCGGCCCGATTATCTGAAATTAAAAGAATTGATATCCCGGTGCAATGCCGGCTCAACAATAGCCCTGACAGCTACAGCCGCTGAAATGGTAAGAAAAGATATTATAAAGAATCTTAACATGAAGAATCCTTCTGTTATCGTTTCAGATTTAGAAAGGAAAAACTTTATCTATGATGTAAAAAAAGTCAGGAGTAACAGAGAAAAAGATGAGATTCTTTGGGAATATCTATCTTCAGATCCCGGTCATGGCATAATATATACTGATACACAGAAAGGAGCGGAATGGTTATCAGAAAAACTCATAAGCTGGGGATTAAATGCCGGAGTGTATCATGGAGGATTATCTGCAGATATAAGGGAAAACATACAGAATCAATTTATTAATAATGAACTGGATGTGATAGTGGCTACAAATGCTTTCGGTATGGGGATAGATAAACAAAATATAAGGTTCGTAATACACTATTCTATTCCTTTAAGTATAGAAGACTATTATCAGGAAACAGGGAGAGCAGGAAGAGACGGGAAAGAAGCCTATGCACTACTACTCTTCAGACATGGCGACATAGGACTGAAAAAATATTTTATAAGTAAAATGTATCCGCCGAAAAAAGTTATAGAAAAATTTTACGCTTATATTCGGCAAGAATCAGAAAAAATTCAGATGATAGACATAGAGGAAACAGGTAAAATACTCTTCAGCCGTTCAGGGCAGAATAAAACCATTGAAGTCTGCATAAAAATTCTAAAAAAATAT
>JBEHWO010000133.1:0-15837 GCA_040217695.1 Vulcanimicrobiota bacterium
CATAAGACATTTTATAACCTTCGGCATCTTCCCATGAAATCTGTTCTCCCATCTGCATTGCATAGGTAAAATCACGGCCTGCAATAGAAAATTCCCTGCAATAATATGGATATCGGTCTTTCAAAATTATAACCTGTGTCAGACGAAATCCCGTATGGACAAGGGCATAATAATTATCATTTCTGCCATGATTTCTGGCCCATTCCCTTACAAGTGACATTACAGGTGTTTCCATACTATCTATCTGAAGTCCGCATTGTTCCAGCATATTTTTCATGTCTTCCACTGATTTTTTCTGGGCTGCCACAAAGAAAATACCTGTTTTATTCTCTTCTTTTTTAATTGGAGGGACTGTTATATAAGAAAGATTTACTGTATCCAGAGGGAAAGAAATATATTTAACTGCCTGAGAAGGCACGGCCACATCCATTTCTTTTTTTGTAAGTTTCGGTAAATCAATATACTGACATATTGTGCCTTCACCCTGTATGGCAGTATTTACATTATTACTGAAGGCTGAAGACTCTTTCTGGCAGACAGAAAGGAAAGATTTCAGTTTTTCCTTTAATCTTTCACCTGCAAGTATGTCATCTTTCTTTTCTCTTCCCGGAAAATTCTTTTCTTCTCTCCCGTAGTGGATAATACCTCTGTCTTCATCCATGAGTATATATTTAAGACTGTCCTGACCTACATCAAGTCCTACTTTCAGTTGTTTTTTAAACAGACCGAGCATGTATTTTCCGCCCCCTTTAACTGACTTTAATTTTAACATATGGCTGCTCTATTTACAAATTTCCTCAGAACTTCTTCAGTTTTTGTAACAACCATGACCTGTTCGGTCACAACAAAGTATGAGAATTTCTTCCTCCCGTAACGCGTGACGCGTTACGCGTTACGATTCTCATATAAATCCTATAGTGTTATCGGCAAAAACTATATTTTTATAATAGTATGATAAAATATTTTGACAATGTCACATTTAATAAAATAGCAATTGGCAGTTAGCAATTAGCTGTTAGCTTTCGAGTAATAATTAAAGCTAATCGCTAACAGCTAATAAGGAATGGAAATTTATTAATAGTCTCTTTCCTCGCGTCACGCGTTACGCGTTACGCGTTACGATTCCCATATAAACACAGAGCACCTGACAAAGAAAATTATTCCTGAATTACCCCGGACTGAGTAAGTCTGAAATTTCCTTCTTTTACCTCGGAAGAATTTGTTCCCGCAAAAACTTTAAAATCTCCTGCTTCTACTCCGTAACTCATATCTTTTCTGTAAAAGGCAAGATCTTTCGCTGTGATTTCAAAGGTAACTGTCCCGGATTTACCCGGTGCCAGAGTAATTTTTTTGAATCCTTTAAGTTCTTTAACGGGTCTCGTTACACTCCCGACAAGATCCATTATATATAACTGCACTGTCTCTTCTCCCGTAACTGAACCGGCATTTTTAACAGTTACACTTACTTTAATCGTATCTTTAAGAGACATTTCCTTTTTATCCAGAGTGAGAGGAGAATATTCGAATGTCGTATAAGACAGACCGTATCCGAAAGGATAGAGAGGACTGTTGGGCACATCCAGATATTTAGAAGTATATTTATTTTTCTCATCCATCGGTCTGCCTGTATTTTTCATATTATAATAAAGCGGGATCTGTCCTGCGGTTCGCGGAAATGTTACAGTAAGTTTTCCTGAAGGATTATAATCCCCGAATAGCACATCGGCTATTGCATTTCCCGCCTCTGTTCCCAGAAACCATGTTTCCAGTATACCGTCAAGGTTCTCATCTTCCCAGGAAATAGTAAGAGGTCTGCCGTTCATAAGCACAAGCACCAACGGTTTACCTGTCTTTTTAAGTTCCATAAGAAGTTCTTTCTGAACTCCCGGAAGATCAAGATTTGATCGGCATGAAGCCTCTCCGCTCATAGAAGCACTTTCTCCCATGACTGCCACTATGACATCGGATTTTTTCGCTGCTTCCAGAGCTTCCTTAAAACCTTTTTTATCTGTATCTGAGATAGAACATCCCTTTGCATAAAGAATTTCTGTAGAAGAAGATATTTTACTTTTTATACCTTCCATAACAGACACGGATTTCTTCCAGTCCCCTGCGGCACACCATGAACCTATGAGGTTTTCCCTATCATCTGCAAGGGGGCCTATAAGAGCTATAGTTTTTATATCTTTGTTAATGGGAAGTATATGATGGTCATTTTTCAGAAGAACTATGGATTTTCTGGCAATATCTCTGGCATGAGAGAGAAATTCTTCTGTCATCACATAATTCTTCTCCCTTTTTTCATCACAATAAAGATAAGGATTATCAAAAAGACCTTTTTTATATTTCATCTCTAAAATTCTTCTTACGGAATTATCTATCTGATGTATTGAAACTTTTCCTTCCCTTACGAGTTCCGGAAGATATTTATAATAGGTTGCACCCTGCATGTCCATATCAAGACCTGCGTTGAATGCAAGAAGTGCTGCTTCTTTCTCATCTGCCACTATGCCATGACAGATCATTTCATTTACAGAGGTATAATCTGACACTACAAAACCGGCAAAACGCCATTTTTTCTTGAGAATTTCATCGAGGAGATATTTATTGCCTGTACATGGCACACCATCAAGTTCGTTAAAGGCACTCATAAAGGTGCATACACCTGCGTCCAGTGCACCTTTAAAAGGAGGTAAATATGTAGAGAACAGTTCTCTCTGAGATATATCTACAGTGCTATAGTCTCTTCCTGCCTGGGCTGCGCCGTAGGCACAGTAATGTTTTGCGCATGCAAGGAGACTGTCAGGAGCAGACATGTCATTGCCCTGAAAACCTTTAACCCTGGCTTTTGCTATAAGTGTTCCCAGATAAACATCTTCTCCGGCACCTTCACTTATCCTTCCCCATCGGGGATCTCTTGCAATATCCACCATAGGCGCAAAGGTCCAGTGAATACCTTCGGCAGATGCCTCAATAGCCGCAATTCTCGCACTTTTCTCTATGGCGGAAAGATCCCACGAACAGGATTCTCCCAGTGATATGGGGAAAATAGTCCTGTGTCCGTGAATAACATCATAACCGAAGAGAAGAGGTATATGGAGCCTTGTTTCCTCCACTGCTATTTTCTGGAGATCATAATTATATTTTGCCGTATAGGCATTAAAGATAGAACCGGTTTTACCTGATCTTATATCATCTTTATAGGTGCTTCTCATGGTAGGTCCCGTCACATCCCAGTCACTGGTAAAAAGAGTAAGCTGTCCTACTTTTTCTTCAAGGGTCATTTCCTTTATTAAATTATCAATCTTCTGTCTCATAACAAAAATATCTTTCTTTTCATCATTTTTTGCCATAGTGCTTTGAAACAGAGTAAATACAAATAAGAGACACAAAAAACATATTGATTTTTTCATAGGTCACCTCTCTAAAATTTTTAATAATTTACTGACCTGAGCATAAGCATGTAATAAAAGTTTTCCTCCCGTCACGCGTTACGCGTGACGCGTCACGAAACGATTATCCGTCATAACAGCATATACCGGTTCTGGGAGAATTGACTGCACGGAGGATAAAAGAACATCCATGAGAGCCGGCACATATTTCACACAGAGGGCCGCACGTGCAGCAAATCTTTATCGATATTCTCCTGTTACACTGACAGCATATTAGCTCGGGCTGTTCGTTTCTGGCAAGAAGTTTAACCCATTTGCCCTCTGTTTCGCCGTAATATTCACTCAAAACCCGTAATTTCAGATCGGTGCTCGAACCGAAATCATATTTATAATCGAAATCCATACCGGGTCTGAGCAAATCCATAAGCCTGATTTCCATATCTTTATACCCCATATAGTCTTTCGGATAGGACACATAGGCTTCTTTATCTATTTTAAAGCTGCTCAGATGATCACAGCATTCAAGCCAGATATATCTTAAATAGCCGTCTAAATCCCTGAGCTTCGAAGAGACGGGAATCTCTATATGAATCCAGTATAACCTGTATCCTTCAACAAGTATATGAAAACATTTTACCCCTTTATTTTTTTCAAGAACCGATTTTCTTTCTTTACATGTTTCCAGATGTTTCCACATGCCTGCCTTAGTAAATATTTTATTACAGTAGCTGCATATGCCTTTCGTCTTAGTTTCTGCCACCGGCATTCCTCCCTTCCAGTGATAACTTTCTGAGTCCCAGTATTGCCGCCCCAAAAGCTCCTGTAAGTTCCGGTTTCTGCGGCACATTTAACTTTATATTCAGGTTTTTTTCAATGGCCCTTACGACACCGGTATTTCTTGCGACTCCTCCGGTCATGGTAACTTCTTCTCTGAGACCAACTCTTTCTACGAGTCCCGCTGTCCTTTCTGCCACACCTCTATGAAGACCTTTTATTATATTTTCTTTTGTTTCTTTTTCAGCCATAAGAGATATAACCTCCGACTCGGCAAATACGGTACAGATGCTGTTTATAGATATATTCTTTTTAGCCATTCCGTCAAATTTCGACAGTTCATCCAGTGAGACAGCAAGAGTTCTGCACATCATTTCCAGAAATTTTCCTGTACCTGCAGCACATTTATCATTCATAACAAAATCAAAGGGTTTCCCGTGCTGATTTACAGCAATTACTTTACTGTCCTGTCCTCCTATATCTACAACAGTTCTCGTTCCGGGAAATAAATAACCTGCTCCTGCACCGTGACAGGTTATTTCAGTTATCTGTTTATTTGAACATGAAAGACTTTCCCTGCCATAACCCGTAGATACTATATATTTTATATCTTTTCTTTTTATATTCAGTTGTTCCTGAAAACCGGAAATTATATTATTAACAAGGCTATCCGGATCTATACCGGACGGTTCAGATACTCCGCCGAGTATATTGCAGTCCCTGTCTATAATGACACATTTTGTACTTCATGAACCAAGGTCGACACCGAGAATATAGTCCATAAGGTTACTCCTATCGTGACGCGTGACGCGTGACGCGTGACGCGAGGAAGCTTTAATCTCAATAAAACAGCAACTAACAGCCATGACCGATCCGGTCACAACGAAAAATGAGAATTTGTTCCTCCTGTCACGCGTTACGCGTTACGCGTCACGATTCTCATATAAAGTATAATCGAACATTTCAATAAAAGCTTCCAGCCTGGTTTTAAGCTGTCCGTCAGAATAATTTCTGCTGTCTATACAATCACCGCTCAGTTCCAGTAAAGGTATATTGTTCATTGAAAGGGCATCTTTTATGAGTCTTATTCCTCCATTGATTTTCCTGCAACTCGACTGAGAAAAATGTACAGCTCCATGGATGTCGAAAAAATCACAGAGATCCATGATCTTATCAACCCTGTTGCAGGCAGAACCGAAAAAAGGAGAAGACATTATTTTTTTTGCCAGCCCTTCCAGAGGGTCATCTAAAGAGAGTTCTTCCCAGTATATATTATTCATTTCTTCAAAAACTACCGATGAAGCCTCATTTTTCTTCAAAACTTCCGTAAAAGATTCTTTATAAAAAGGTACGAAATAAAGCCAGAGTATTTTTATCTGTTCTCCCGGCGGTTTAAAGGAGCGGGATTTTTTCCTCAGTTCGGCAAGTAATATCTCTGAAATATTTACTCCCTGCGGGCTTCCGTAAAAAAGATTGAAATTGAACAGGCCGAACACAGGTTTTGCCCCCATTATCCCCGGATAGTCTCTCCTCAATTCCATTACTTTTATCATATTTTTCCTGAGCTGATTTGAATATTTCAGCGATCTTCTGAGTTTCTCTTCCGAATATTTCATTCCTGTATTAAATTCAAGCCATTTTATAAAATCTTCAAGCTGTTCTTTTACATAGTTAACGGAATTTTCACTGTTGTCAAATGGAACGTCAAGATAAAAATGTTTTTCACTTTTATCATAAAATTCTCCGATTTTTCTTATGGAATCACATAACTCCGATGAGGTGACAATCATGTCCGGCGAAGGTATTAATCCGCTCCTTACAGCCCCTGCGGCACATTTCTGAAAGGAGCAGAGTTCCCTTGTAAGTCCCGCACATTCTATGGAAGAGATCAATCTGTTTGACACATTAAATTTTGCCAGTATGGAAGAAGCCATTTCAAATACAAAAGACGAAATATTCATGGAATGAAATATTTCTGACGGGAATAACAGATTATGCCATACACTTCTCTCTTTCTTATTCAGAGTCTTCGAATAAGCTTTAATACAGGCAAGAGTCATATGACTGTTATAAGAAAATTCACGATTTATTGAACCAGGGATAAGTATTGAAGCTATAAAATTAAATAATACGGGATGTCTGTGAAGAAATTTTATAAACTTCAATCTCTTCATAATCTGTCCTCAAACATTTCTATAAAAGCCCTTATTCTACCGGCAAGCTGCCCTCTGGCTTTCACAGGATAATCACCTTCTATTACAAGAACCGGTATATCCATAGAACGAAGGGAAGAAACTAACATATGGATGTCCCAGGAAAAAATATCACAGAATTTTATCAGATAAAATATTATACCATCTACTGAATAATTTGCAATTATCTCTTTAATATTCTTTAATCTCTCTTTAACGGAACCGCACATTCTGGCACATGGTGATTTATGAAGATACCCTCCGGCAAGAGCTTCAATGGGAGGTTTTTTGGTATCCAGAGACATGCGGATATTTCGTAAAAAACAGAAATCTTCATATACTAAATGAGCACCTGATGATTCTATAAGATTTATAAATGTAAGATCTTCCATAGCACTGCCGGAAATCATTATTCGCGGCACATGTTCTTTAATACCGGCAAAATCTTTATTGAGAACTTCTTTTAATTTAATATTCAGTTCAGCCGGGGCTGGCTGCTTTATTATTATATCTATAATATATGAAGAAGGAATATAAATGTCTCTTCTGAGAAGATCTATTTTTCTGAAAAGGTCTCTATTTTCATTGTATAGAAAAATAGCTTCTTTTATTTTATCCGAAGAAATTTCAGAACCTGTATAATGTTCAAGTATTTCCTTTAAAAATTTTATTTGTTCAGTAAAATACCTCATAGCGGAACTACCGGTTTTTCTCGGCATATCAAGAAGGTGAACGAAAGGAAGATGTGTATATTTTTTAACTATATCATAAAATCGTTCCATAGAGTCACAGGAACTGGCTATGATAAGACCGGCAAAAGATTCGGAGTCTAAAGTAAGGGATTGATTGAGACAGCTTCGTGTAAACATACAGAAATTTCCTGGAAAATAACCGTAAGATTTTTCAGGGAAATCCCCCAGTCCATTCAGACGAAAAGGAATCAGACCGGATGCTGTAATAAGTTCAAGAGGAATATGGCAGCAGTAATAACCTGCATATTTTCCGGACATAAAATCACCTTTTTATATAAGTGAATAGTGAGTAGTGAGTAGTGAATAGTATGTTATTCTTTTCACTTTTCACTCTACTGAGGTAAGCATAAATAATACATATATGCTTTCGTAACGCGTAACGCGTGACGGGAGGAAGACATTTATTAAATGCTTATGCTCAGGTCAGTAATTACTTATGAAATACACTATATAATAACACAATTTCCAGTAAAAGAGAATCTACCTGTCGTAAAAAAACACTATCCATTGACTTTTTTCTCTATCATTTGTATAATTTTCATTATTGAGAGAGGTCGAAACTGCTCAAAAAAATCCATATAAATATATATAAATATTGACAAAATAAAATATATATTTATTATGATATTAGAAAGATGTTCTATTTAATAATAACGGTTTTTTTAGCAAAACTATATGGAAGTAGAAGTGAGAAGAATAAGGTTATTGTAGAAGAGAGCAAAAAGATGTTTCTTTCGGAGAAAAGCAATGAAAGAGAAGAAAGAGATAAAACAAACAGTAAAACAATATTGTCTGGACATAGACGAAAAAAGTTATAATGAAATAACCCTGATAGCCTATCGCCATAGTAAAGTAAGGAATTATGTTTATGGAAGATATGGAAGTATAAAAGGGTTATTTTATTTAAAAAACCATAGAAAAAAGATAAGAGATAAGTGGGTTAAAAGTGGTTTTGCTAAAAACTGGTCACTCCCTGACAGACACTGGAAAATCGCTCTTGATAGCGCCATAGGAAATATAAAGAGTCAGTGGTCAAACTGTAAGAATAAAATAAAAAAAGCCTTATATAACAACAGTAATCTGGAAAAAAATGAACAATTTTATATATACTACATATTGAAATCAGATTTATTACTTTGTTCTATTCTCACAGGTAAGGAGTTTAAGAAACCGGAAAAGCTGAAAAAATTAGAGATAAGAGAGAAGTATGTTCATAATCTTATAAAAAGATATGTAAGAAAACATAAAGGAAGAAAACCGCACTCAAGAAAAGCAAGAAGTTTTGAACTTGACGGAAGTATGTACCGATATGAAAAGGAAGAAAAGAGAAGTGTTTTATACATACAGGGACTGAAAAAAGGAGAAAGAATAAAATTACCTCTCACAGATGACAGACATTTTAAAGGTACGTTAAGAATAGTAATAAAATCCGAAGAAAGAATAGAAATTCATCATTGTGTGGAACCTGTTATAAAGAAAATCAGTGAAGAAGAAAAAACAATCGGAATAGATAAGGGATATACCTGTTTAATAGCTACCAGTGAAGGAACTTTTTACGGCTCTAAATTGAATAATTTCTTATCAGAGGAAACAGAGAGACTGAATGAGAAGAACAAAAAAAGAAATAAATTAAGGTCACTGTTAAAAAAGAACATAGAAAAAGGAAATACAGCTAAAGCAAGAAGAACAGGTAAATATAATCTTGGTAAGAAGAAATACTTGAGAAAAAAAGAGAAAGTCCGTTCCAGACTTGAAAGTTATATAAACAGGGAGATTGGAAGATTTATAACAGAGGAGAAACCATCTGAAGTTATCCTTGAGAATTTAAATTTTACCAGTTGGAGAGAGAAATTGCCAAAGAAAATAAAGAGGCGTTTGTCACGGTGGGTAAAAGGTTATATACAGGAGAGATTGGAATATAAATTCAGTCTTAAAGATATAAGGTCAGCAGTTGTAAATCCAGCGTATACATCACAAATCTGTAGTATTTGCGGATGTTTTGGTCTTCGTACATACGACAGATTTTACTGTCCTTATTGTGACAGGGTTGTACATGCAGATTACAACGCAGGTAAGAATGTCCTGGCAAGGAAAGATGATAAAGAAATCACTCTTTATACACCTTATAAGAAGGTAAAAGAGATACTCCTTGCAAGATGTTCTGCGGTTGTGGGTAGTCCTCATGGGATGACTGGCTCAACCAGGACTCCAGATACTGTTATCAGTCAATCGGAGAGCGAATTACAGAGAAATCTATCCATAGATTTATATAGTTTGCCATGAGGTTTGAATAGATTTTTCTGACCAGCAATAGTTTTTATGTTTAAGGAGGAGCATTATGTCAGAAGAAAAAATCATATCAGAGAAAATTTACGGAGAACCGGAAGATTTTAAACCATGGGCCAGAGAACTCGGTCTGGAAAGCGTAACAGAGGCTGCTAAATTATATATAAGCGATAAAGCCGAGGCTATTGTAGTTGACAATATAAGCGGTGAACCTGCCAGAAATCCCTGGGAAAATCTCTTTGACGGGAAATCTCATTCTGTAATGAAACTGATGGATGAAAAAGGACATGACTGCAAGGTTGCTTATTACACGACACCTGATCCGAAGGACTCCGGTCATGTTACATTTAAAGGATTTGGAGGCCCTGCAGGAGACGTATGGTGGCAGGGAGAAATGTTTAAAAAGACGGAAGACGGAAGTCTGAAATACGAAATAATTATAAAAGGGAAAGCTTAGTGGTTGTAAAAAAATAACCATGTCATATTTACAATCGTGACGCGTGACGCGTGACGCGTAACGCGAGGATACTAATCGTTCTAATAATTTGCCAGAGTTGTTTTTCTTACAATCCTGAGTAGTGAATAGTGAGTAGTGAGTATAAAACCCGTTCACTGCTCACTATTATTTATACTCACCCCGGTAAAATCACTCAAAACCATTTACAGTAACGGTAATTGAATCATTCACATCAAAATATCCGGAATATCTGGTTTTGCCCGGTTTACTATCAAAAGATAATGCTCTGTAATTACTTCCTCTGTTGACATAATAAAAAGAAGCCAGTCCATCTTTATCTGACTTTGTAAATCCAGTCATATTCTCTCCACTATACAATAATACAGTGTTGTTTACCACAGGTTCTCCTGAAACAGTCTTTAAATAAACCTTTACTCTCCCGTATTTATTTTCTCTCAGAGTTCCGAGAGCATCTTTCACGTTAATATTACCCCATCCCGTATCTCTGTCCCATCCCGGTTCTCCTGCATCTTCTGCAGTAAATTCTATCTGACTTCTTATCTCTTCAGGTGTAATACCTTTATGAAAGGATGCAAGAAGAGCGCATACGCCTGTAACAAAGGGGGCGGACATGGATGTGCCGCTCATAGAAACATAATGACCGTCTTTAGCCGTAGAATAAATATCCACTCCGGGAGCGGATATAGAAATATGATTTCCCCCGGTAGAAAAAGAGGCTCCCTGTTTTCTGCCGTCTACGGCACCTGCTGCAATGATTCCCTGACATGCTGCCGGATATCTGACCATGGCTCTGTGAGTATTACCCATGGATGAAACAAGAACAACATTTCTCTCCATGGCATAATTTATGGCATCGCTGAGAGACAGAGAATATCCGTTTTTATCGCTGAAACTCATATTTATGACACGGGCGCCATGTTCTGTTGCCCATACTATAGCCCTCAATACCACATCATTCGGTATATCTTCATTTCCCTCTGCCATTACTACAGGCATAATTCTGCATTTCCAGGCAACACCTGCTATACCTGTTCCGTTATTACCGGTAGCAGCGGCAATTCCAGCCACATGGGTTCCATGACCCATAACATCGGAATTTATTCTTCCGTCAAATTCTTCTCCTGTAACTGCATTAAAACCTGTAACCATTTTACCGGCAAATTCACAGTGTGTGCCGTTAACTCCCGTATCCAGAATGGCAATGGTGATATCCTCCGACCCGGTTGTAATATCCCATGCTTCTTCTGCAGAACATATCTGAGGAGCATATTGATAATTATAGTAAAAATCATCGGGAACCATGTCCGGGGTGTAAGTATAAACAGGTTCCGCATAGATAACTTCTTTATCTATATCCCTGACGGTATCTACTATTGATGAAGACGGAGGCAATTTAATCTTTCCGTATTTTTTATCTCCAATGGAAAAAGTGTTTATTACAGTACCTCCTGTTTTTTCAGATATATCGGAAATTCTGTCTCTATAATGGACAATAATCATATTATCTTCATGGGGAGGAAGCTTATCGTCACCTTCCGGCAACGACAGAGGGTCTGAAAAATTCCCGCTGTTTTCCGTCTGAGTATTAATTACCTGTGTTACCTGATTTCCTCCGCAGCCTGAAATGATAAAAGATAAAAATAATATAGAGAAAATAATTTTTTTCATAAATCCTCCTGAAAAATCGTGACGCGTGACGCGTGACGCGTGACGCGAGGTTTGCTTAACCGGTAGAACACCTTATTCAGATACAGTTGTAAATATAAAAGAACCGTTGTTTGACGTAAAATAAACTTCATAAGTATTCAAATCCATATAAGGATAAGACGGATAGGAATAGGCCCGATAGGTACGGGTTGTTTCGTCATATGAACCGGCTGCATAAGTATTGAAAACATCCCATTCATATACTGCGTTTTTCTTCAGTTCCGCAGACAGATTGACAGAACTTTCATTTATATCGTCACTGCTCACATGTTCGATAACAACAGGTTCGGATTTCTCTCTGTTAACATCCCATATATATATGTCATATACTCTTTTAACACCTGTCCTGTTATTTACGGACCATTTCAGCACAGGTTTCGTAGAAACACCTGTCGTGTTATCCGAAGGTTCTGTAAGATTTACACGGAATAGATCCAGAACCGTTACCTCATGAGATATATCACTTAAAGGACTCTCGCCTGCAACATTACAGGCAGACATTTTGTAATAAAGTTTCTGACCCGGATATATAACAGAAGGGTCTCCGTCTGTAAAAACAGGTGATGATGATGTGGCAACCCACGTAAAAGGGCCATCCTTAGAAATAGAACGGTATAATTTATAAGATGTGGCATCACTCTGTTCATAGGTACAGTTTATTGATACATAACATGTGGCATCGGCAGGAAGGCCTCTGAGATTTAAAAGGTTATCGTTTATTTTTACAATAAACGGGTCAATGTCACGAGAAATTAATCTCTTCTTTTTAAAATTTTCTACTCTGCGGTAATATTCTCCACAGGATTCTCCGAAGGTATAGGCTGTTACCCTGATAGATTTCGGCGGGTACACAGGAGGAGTTGCAGGAGAAGAAAATCCGTTTTTTATATTTATCGTAAGCTCTGATCTGTTATTATTTATATCATAAACTACAATATAAAGATAATTATTTCCCGGAGGAAGTTTTGCAGGATCCAGTTCAAAAGATAGAACAGACGAATTATCTTTGCTTACTGCCGAAGGATAACCGTATTTATATCCTGTTTTAACATAAATGCCTTTTATATTCCCTGCACCTGCGGCAGAAACGGCAATAGTTTTTTTATCTGTAATGACATCTCCCTCCGATATACCGCTCACAGTTATATAAGGAGCAGATACAGGCCACAGAGGATTAAAATAAGGCATCTGTATAAGTTCAAGGGACGTGCCTCCATTTACGGACTGAGCCATGGAAGCACTGCAGCCTTTTTTTGAAAGTAAAAGTGTATAAAATCCCGGTTCTATATTATTAAAGGAAAAATAACCATTCTCATCTGTCATAGTTGAAATTCCTGTTTCAAGCAATGTAACGGTAGAATTTATGACAGGAGATCCTTTGGAGTATTGGACTACAGTGCCTGTTATTGACGGGCCGGATGTAATAACAGTTCTGTCATCGCCACATCCGATATTTAAAAGAGAAATAATCAAAAATAAATAAAAATATTTTTTTATCAATATTCATCATCCTTTTTGAATTTTGGATTTATCTGGCCGGTCTATAAGTTTCCCAGAGAACCCATTCTTTTTCATTACTATAATAAGCCGTCGTTAGCTCCATAGTAATAAAATTATTTTTCCATATATAACAAATATCTTTTCTTCCTTCATCAGAAAGAGGAATTTCTTTAATTTCATAAGGATTTCCGTATTTATCCGTAAAAGTATCCACTATCTTTTTTACATCCCCTTCATTTTTTATGAAAGGACTCTGAAATAGAATTTGATTTACTCTGTTCTTTTCATTAAAATAAATAGTTCCTTCCCATCCGTTCTTATCCAGAGTAAAATAAATATCTCCTGTTTTAGAAAACATATTTTCTTCGAAAGAAACAGATGCTCCTTTCAGGGATTTTTTCACTTCATCTGCGGTCATATCCATTTTTACGACATTCCATCCGCGAAGATTCTGAAAATTTTCTTTACTTTCACAAGGAAAATTTAAACATATATGTAACATAATTAGAATAATTAAAATAATTTTAATTTTCATAAATAAACTTCCTTTCTGCTGACCTGAGCATAAGCATGTAATAAAAACTTTCCTCACGTGACGCGTTACGCGTAACGCGTCACGAGAGCATATATGTATTATTTATGCTCATCTCAGTAAATAAAATACAGGTGAAACAGCATGATCTTTGCATTTATTTTTCTGGTTTTTCTGGCATATCTTTTAATTCGTTTTCGTCTTATTAAAATATCAGATAAAAAAGAATTTTTCTCTATCTTACCTGTATTTATCATTACAGGCTTATTTTTTCACTTCCTTTCGGTATTTTATCTTTTTACCAGGGACAAACTGATATCTTATACTGTAACTCCTATTATATCATCAATGAAAGATTTTGAAAATTTTAAAAAAGGAAAGGAACTGATTATTCAGTGTAAAGTAAGTAAGACTATGCCTTTTAATCATGAAAATTTTGTTGCCTACAAGCAGATTCCCTTTGATGATGACGATTTTGTAGTAACAAAAACCCCTCCTCTTGAGCTCGAATTAAAAGATGGAAAGATAAAACTGGACAATGAAGATTACCGGATAATGAACTGGCCCCAGAAAAGAGATTCTCTTTATTTATGGAATTTCCTTACCACAGGTACAGAAGTAATTATAACAGGAAGTGAAGTAAAAAAAAGCACTGAGAATAATAAATTTATTAACGGAGAAATTGTTTTTGCCGGTTCCCGTGATGATTTTCTCCGGAATATGACAAGAGACTCAATATTACCGGCTGTTATGTTTTACCTGTGTCTTACGTCAGGATTACTTATGTGGATAATTCCTCCTCTATACTTTTTTATAAAGAAAAAACACAGTCAGGAGATTTCATAAGATAATGGAACTTCTCATAACAGCAATAATCTTTTTGTTATTTTTAAGTATAAGTTATTTCAGTAAAAAAAACGCTGAATATGTCTGGAAAAAATTTGCCCTGTCTTCAGAATTATCCGTAACTCCGGGAAAATATCTTTTTGATTTGCCCGGAATTAAAGGTAAATACAGAATTTTTAATATTTCTCTCTGTACCGGCACAAGAACCGTTAAATATTTAAGAATCACAGGAAACACATTAAACAAATTAAAAGACAATATGAATACGGACAGACTCAAAACTCTTATGAGCGAAAAATTTACGGAAAAAAAATTAACATGTAGATTGAAAGCCATAAATTACAGTCACAGAGAAATTGAATTAATATTACTGCATACAGAATCAGAAACGGAAAATGACTTGAAATCAGGGAAAAAAACAGATGTTTACACATTTATTTTTATGTATCCTCCCTGCCCGTATGAATCCTTTAAAATTCACATATACAGCAACGGATATTTCAGTAAAAAAGTAGAATCTGCATGTAAATCTGTTTCTGATAAATTTATGGAAACAGGTGACAGTGAATTTGACAGAGCTTTTATAATAAAAAGCGATAATCCTGAAAAAGCCCTGAAGGTAATTAACTCTAATATAAGAAAAAAACTACTGAAGTATAAAAATCCTGTGGACATATTTATTTCAGGAAAAGCTATAGAATTTGAAACGGAAGGGATAATAAAAAATCTACCTGTTCTCAATAATACAGCCGAAATCCTGGCAGATACAGGAGAAATGATGTTCAATAATTTACATCCGACCTGTCCTTTCTGCGGTGAAATTTTATCTTCAAAAGACAAATTCTGCATAAGTTGCGGAAAAATACTCAACACAAATGACAGATAGTGAGGTATAAACATGTTGAATCCCCTTGAAGAACATATATATCTGAAAAGAAGAAAAAAGGAAATACTTCCTATAAGGAGTGATTATTTCCGTGATCAGACTGCGATTATTCATTCCATGCCTTTCAGGAGGCTGAAAAACAAGACACAGGTCTTTTTCGCTCCCCAGAATGATCATGTATGTACGAGAATTGAACATGTCATGCATGTGGCCTCGGTAGGCGCATCTATCTGCAGGGGGCTCAATAATTACGGATGGGATGTGGATACTGAACTTGCCTATGCCATAGGACTGAGTCATGACATGGGCCATACTCCCTTCGGCCATTCGGGAGAAGATGCTCTGAATGAAATACCGGGGATTGATAAATTCATTCATGAAATAAACAGTTACAGAGTGGTGGAATATCTGGCAAACAGAGGAGAGGGACTTAATCTTACCTATGCCGTAAAAGACGGTATCATATGCCATAACGGAGAAAAATTCGAACAA
>JBEHWO010000134.1:0-15753 GCA_040217695.1 Vulcanimicrobiota bacterium
TAAAACAAGGAAAAACATCAAAACCGTAGAATTATTTATAGGAGTTGAGAGTTGAAAATAATATGATGAAAAGAAATTCTTTTATAATAATAATTTTACTGGTTTTATCCTCTTTTTACCTTTCCGAGGCGAAAGAAGAAAAAAACGATGCATACCTTTCATGTCTGTTACATGTAACAGACGAAGACGGTGAATGTTCCATAAATGTCAGTGAATATAAAGGTAAAGATAAATATTGCAGAAGAGATAACTGGGAAAGTCAGACACAGGGGCCGGTAAGTTATATATTCATCAGGGAAAACAGCGGAAAAACCTCCGGGTATACAATAATTCACAGTCTTAAAAAAATATATGCCCTGTCAGGTGAAAAAGACGCAAATCCTGTGATGGAAGAAGACTGGCTCGGAAATCTTCATCTGAAACTGGTTGAAAGAGAAGAACTTTCTTCTGAAAAATGGGAAGGATATATGTGTAAAAAAACCAGATTTATAAACAGAGATACAGATGAAAGTTGTACTGTCTGGTTATCGGAGAAACTCTCCCGGTGGTTAAAAATAACATCAAATATCTCAGACTTTACCTTCCATATGGAAATGACAAAAATAAACACAAAGGCCTTTAATATGAATATATTTAATTTACCGAAAAATTATAAAATCGTAAAGATAGATCCGAAAAAGATAGATTCTTTTCCATGTTTATAAATGGATGAATGGCGAAGCTCATGTGTTCATTAATCCGGGACATATGAAAAGGAGAATATATAAAGCTGACAGGTGACCGATAAAAATGACAAAAGAAGCATTGAAATATCCGGCTATATTTTTATTTCTTGTATTTACCGCATTTATTCACTATATGGTAAAAAGTCCTGCCCTTACGGAGAGAAAAGAGCTTTCAATGGAAAGTTCTTCAGGTATTATTGCCACAGGTAAGGAAGGGCCTGATTTTTCTCTGGAAAATTTAAAGGGAGACATTATTTCTCTTTCCGGTTATAAAGAAAAGAAAATGGTTGCCCTTTATTTCTGGAGCAGTAATATTCCTGCATGTGTTACGACACTGGGAGATATAGAGAAATTTTATGATAAATACAAAGAAAAAGTGGAAGTCCTTGCCATAAACATAGGCGACCTCAGACTTGAACTGGACAAATTCCTGAAAAATAAAAAATATACCTTTAATATACTCTCGGACAGACAGGGCGGTACTGCTATAAAATACCGGATAAGCGAACCGACTTTTATAATTATAGACAGACAGGGAATTATAGTGTATATACACAGACAGAACGAATTAAGCGGCAAATTTAATGTTATACTGGAAAAAGAGGTTATACCTCTGGTAGAATAAATGGAACTGGCAATAAAAACAGAAAAACTCACAAAAATCTATGGAGGCAGTAAAGATTCCGTCAGAGCGGTAAATGAACTTTCTATGGAAGTTCCGAAAGGCGAAGCCTTCGGTTTTCTCGGCCCCAACGGTGCAGGTAAAACAACTACCATATATATGCTTCTTGGTATATTAAAACCTACATCGGGAAGCGGTAAATTACTGGGGAAACCTCTCGGTAATCCGGGCGCAAAAGCAAAACTCGGATTTTTGCCTGAATCCGTAACACTTCATCTGCATCATACAGGATTATCTCTCCTGGATTATTACGGTGAACTTCTTAATATTGAACAGAGAAAAAAGAAAGCTCTTGAGATTTTAGAACTGGTGGGCCTTAAAGATGCAGGGAACAAACTCATCACGTCCTATTCTAAAGGAATGGTTCAGAGACTCGGCCTGGCACAGGCACTCATAGGCGATCCTGATTTGCTCATACTGGATGAACCTACAGCAAATCTCGATCCCATAGGAAGAAAAGAAGTAAAGGATCTGCTGTTACGTATAAAAGAACAGAAAAAAACCATTTTCATCAGTTCTCATATACTCTCAGACGTAGAATCTACATGTGACAGAGTCTGTATATTGAAAGCGGGAAAATTGATAAAAACAGGAACAGTAGAAGAACTCACGAAGGTAAAAGATACATCGGAAATACATACAAAGGATCTCCCCTCTGAAGCTATGGAAAAAATTAAAAATCTGGGCTGTGAAATCAATATAAAAGAAGATGAAATCACAATAATTGTAAATAATAAAGAAACGGAATTCGGTATAATAGAAATTATAAGACAGAATAATTGCCCCCTTCTGTCTATTTCACAGAATAAAAACAGTCTTGAAGATATATTCTATACAGCCGTAAAAGGAGAAAACAGATGAGTCCCATATGGCCCGTAGCTAAAGATACGGTAAGAGAGATGTCCAGAAAAAAACTGCTTCTGGCTGTAATAGTGGCAGGTATATTTACAGCTATACTTTTTGCAATAAGTGTGGCCGTTGTCCCCGTGGCAGGCGAAAGAGTGGTAACAGGACTTTCTCAGGGCCGGCAGGATTCTCCTGAAGCTATGGAAGCCATGATTGTCCAGTTCAATGAAAAGGGATATAATTTCCTGGTAACATGTTTTTCAATAGCCATAGAATTAACAGGCACTTTCCTTGCTATACTCATGTTTTCCACATTCCTTCCTACTGAAATAGACAGGGGTACCGTAAAATTAATCATATCAAAACCTGTAAGCAGATTTCAGTTTATTATGGGAAAGTTTCTCGGAGGACTGCTGGTTCTGACAGGATACAGTATCCTTATGGGAGGACTTCAGATTCTCGGGAGTTTATATCTTACAGGAAAACTTGACCCGCCGGACAGATACTGTATGATTCTTCTCTTCTGTAATCTCATGTTAAGAGGTTCCGTCGCCATGGCTATGTCAATGTTCATGAGACCGGTTCTCTCGGGTGTAGTAACCTTTTTCCTGTCAGGAGATATATTTATAGTAGGAACAATATTTTCAGCAAAACTCATTTATTATCCTTCAGTCATCCTCTATTACATATTACCTTCTTATTCACTCTTCCAAACCAGAACTATCTGGAATTTTTTCTCAAGTCTTTTCAGCTCTCAGGCAATTACTATAACATTATCGGATATATGCTACAAAACAGCATATGCTCTGGATTTAATGGTATTTATGCTTGCCATTACAGTAATTTTATTTAACAGAAAAGATTTAATTCAATAATTTTTGAGTAAAATTCGATGTACCTGGGTATAATAATTTAAGAAGTGTTTTATTTTATAAATTATTTAGATAACTTACCTTTTCGTAATTTTTATATAAATCTTTATTTTAAGTCACAAAAAATGAAAATTCCTATACCTTTAAATTATTAAAGATTTTTTCAAATAAATAAACTACAATGTTACAAAGAATAGAATATACCGCGCGGACTTTACATAGATATATAGTAAAAGGGAGGAGTGAATGTGGAAACAATGTGTCATTATTATGCAACCCTCGGATTACCCGTTAATGCATCTACAGAAGACATACATGAATCTTACAGACAGCTTGCAAAAGAATATCATCCTGATCTTAAAGGAAAAGAACTTGAAGAAACAATGATAGAGATAAACAACGCCTACAGGATATTAAAAGATCCTCAGAGCAGAGACGAATATAATTTCAATGAACTGCTCAAATTTAAAAGGCTCCCTCTGGAACTTGTAGAAAAACTTCCTTCCAAGGTTCCTGTCAGAAAAGGAAGACCTCTTATGCAGACAGTAGTAAAGAAGATTACAGGGAAACCGACTCTTTATACAATGACAGCCATAGCCATAAGATTTAAGACTGCCATGATGTATGCTTCATCACCGAAGCCCATGCATCAGGAAATGGCTATAGAAGAATTGAAAAAAGCTCTGGAGATGGAACCAAAGCATACAGATAGTCTGTATAACCTTGGTGTATTATACTGCAGAAGAGGAGATCTGGCTTCGGCACTCCATTATTTCAAGCGGTATATAGTTATGGAAAAAGATGAAACAGTATCAGAACTGATACGTTATCTGGATGAAAAAGTTAAAGAAAACCAGCAATCACACTTCAGAACAAAAAAACTGGGCGTTGTTTAAAAATTTTCCAGCAAGTCGTCTACTGCGGTAATACCGCCGTATTCTTCTATTATAATATCATCCATTTCATCTGCTATGACACCTATATGGACAATAGACGTTATAAGTTCTTTTTCATCGAGTGTAGACCCAAGAAGTACATGATCAAGAAGAATATAACCGTCTTCATCTATGGAAAATCTGCCGAGAACATTTTTATTATTCATTCTCAGAAGATTATATAAAAGAGGTTCGTCAAGCCTGGCTCCTTTTACTACGGCAGCCCTGCATATAACGATAGCCTCATCCCTTTCTTTATCTTTCTGAATATAAATATATATAAAGGTAGAACCCCTTCTCGTTACGAACAGAGTGTCACTTACCCTGTCATATCCGTCTCCGCCGTATGTTTTTATAAGATAATTTTCAACTTTATAAGAAATGTCTCTTAATATATCCATAAAAATACTCCTGTTCTTATTCTTCCATTGATTTATCAAGCACAAGCGGCGATTTGCATCTTCTGCAGAACTGAAAATCAGCAGCATTCAGCTGTCCGCATCTGAAGCATGTTCTGACCTGAGGTGACGCCTCTTTTTTCTCTTCTTCAGGTGTTTTATAAACAACAAGAGCTGCTCTGCATTTTTTACAGAACTGAGAATCAAAAGCATTCAGTTCACCGCATCTGAAACATGTTACAAACTGATCCGATGTTTCTTTTACAGATATCACATCATTAAGTTTTTCAAGACAATTGGCTGTTGTATCCAGTTCTTCCATAGCCTTTGTCAATCTGTCTTTATTCTTATCCGCAAAATAGTTCTTCAGTTCCAGAAGGGTCTGTCTCTGTTTTTCCAGTTGTTCTTTCAATCCCGACATGTCAGTATCGGTAGAAAAGGTCTGGAGCCTTTCCATAATAGCATCCTGTTTATTATAAAGATTGGTAAATTTCGCATCAAGATCCGTAACAGGTATAATTCCCTGAAGAACGCCTTTGATAGTACGCTTTAATTCCGATACTTCAGTATCGTCTATATGAACGTCACCAAGTTCCTGTGCATAAAAATCTTTCAAACCTTCTATAACAGGAAATTTTTCATAAGGAGCTATGACTCTTAATTTTTCACCCAGGTCTCTTGTTTTGATCTGCATGGTTTCTGATATTATACAGAATTCTCTGAGTATTTCAAAAAGCATATTTTTATTATTAATATAAACTTCGAATTTCTGCAGAACCTGATCCCTTTTAAAGATATATCCTCCCAGCAGGGTCATTTCCATTACCAGCTTTTCATCCATAAGATTTAAAGCCCTTACCCTATCCAGATCATCTCTCAGTGTCAGATCAAAGGCTTTTACTTCTTTTATTGGTGCTCTCAGGGAGTTTCTATTCGGGTTCAGACCTTTTATCACATCTACAGACATATCTATAAAATTGACTACCTGAGGTGGATAGGCTGTTACCATAACTCAGTTCCTCCGTTAAGACATATTTTCCTGAAGATTTATAACCAGCTCCTGACCGGCTTTTACAAAATTCATGGCTTTTTCTTTAAATTTAATATCCAGATCGATTAAAGCAAAAACATTATCTATTTCTTCCAGTTCCTTCGGATCTACCCTGTTGTCTGCAAAAACAAGGAGACAGATCTGATAAAGTAAAAGGGCTTTACCGGGATTACTTTTTATAAGAGGAATTATATCTTTCAGATTCTGTTTTTCAGACAGTGCTTCTTTCATTTTTACAGTATATTTATCATCTTCTTCATCGAGTCCCATTATGACATTTTCAATGAGCCCCATTTCTCCTCTGGATATTTCACCGTCTGCCTGTGCCATGGCTATTAAGGCACGTCCTACATTAAATATTTCCTGTTTCATGTCATTATTCATCATATAATTCTCTCCTTTAAATATCGTGACGCGTGACGCGTAAGGCGTAACGCGCGGGGGATAATTTATCTTACGCAGTAATGCGTGACAGGTAATTGTATTTTAACATATTACACTCACCTGAGTAAATAATATTACTCTTCAATTTTCAGTTTACCTTCACCTATAAGTTTAAAAATTCTCTTTATCTGTTCCTGTTCTTCAAAGGTAACTTTTCCGTCAGCCATAATAGCTTCGTTCAGCATATTCTTTTCTTCCGATGTTAACTTTTTGTCTGCAATAATCTCATCTACCAGTTTTTTTATATCCATAATATATCTCCTTTTACTATAAATCTTTTCGACATAGAAAATGAAAAATCCTACACATTTAAATTATTTTAACCGTAAGCTATTCATTGGAGCCGGCAGCCGGTAATTACTCCTGTCACATATTATACGGCTTATATATTAAATTTCAAACACATGTCCTGTATTTCTTTATCAAGAGGGAATTTTTTTTTGATAGTCCTGAGAAATTCACCTGCTTCCTTATATCTGCCTTCACCGGAATAGATAATATACCTGGTCAGATAAGGCTTGATATCACCCGGTCTCAATTCTATTGCTTTATCACAGAAGATGCATGATTTGTCCCATTCCTTCAGATTATAATAGACACAGGACATTTTATCATAAATATTATAAAAAGCCTGTTTTTCGAAACTGTTTTTGTAGAGTTTTTCTCCTGCTCCCAGTTCAAGAGCTTTTATAAAATAATTTATAGATTCATCAAAGAGCTTCATTTCCATGTAAGCCCAGCCCAGATAAAAATAAAGCCCTGTATCGTCCTGTTTAATAGATAAAGCGTGAAGCAATATGTCTCTTGCAGAAGAAAAGTCATATAACAGCATGTGTTCAAGAGCCGATTCTATTAAGAGGAAAAATCTCTCTTCTCTGTCACCGGAACAGGAAAGTTTATATGTTGTATAATCGAGGTTTAACCTTTTATATTCTGCCAGAAATTCCTCTATATCACCATAGCTCAGCATTCTGTCTTTATATGTGCAGAAATCCGGCACTATACCAGTTTGCACATTCCCAAAGATTCTGCAGAAAAGAGGTCTTACCTGATAAATCCTGCAGCCGTATCCTGTCAGATAAAAAGGACATAAAGGGAGGTTACCGAAAAGAAGGTAATTCTCAAATTCTTTAACGGCCATATCCGGTAAATGTTTAATTATATAGGTATTTATAATATCTTTTTCAAGGGGATAAAGTCCGGGAAAGGCCATTCTATTACTGCAGCAGTAATTGCAGTCATTACAGGAACCATGTGATGCAATCTGCAAGGAGAATCGTTCAAACATATCGTCAAGAAGATGATAAAACTCTTCCTGTTTATCCATTCTATAACCTCCATGAAAAATACAGAGATTCTATCTCGAAGTAAGAAAAATAACTCTGGCAACTTTCCTCGCGTCACGCGTCACGATTGTAAATATATTGACTGATTTACAAAATGTTCTTTTCCAGAGAAGCAAATTTCTGCACAGTTTCATCATAAGGAAATCTTGCTAAAAGTCTTTTTAATTTTCTGGTAAATTCTTCTTTTCGTCCGGTCATAAGATAAATAGCAAGAAGACCTGTATGGCATATAATATTTCTCTTATTAATCTTAAGGGCCATAAGATAAAATTCTTCTGCCCTGTCATGCATATTTAAACTTAAATAGACACAGGCCATCTTCTCATAGATATAAATACAGGCCAGTTTCTCATAAATATTATTATAGCTTTTTTCTGATGCGCCGAATTTTATGGCCATGGTAAAATAATTTATAGCTTCTTCAAACCGTTTCATTTCGAGACAGGCCCATCCAAGGTTATAATAAACGGAATAGTCAGTATTATGAAGTTCCAGAGCCCTGCTGAACACATTAAAAGCTTCGGAAAAATTATAAAGCAGCATATAACAGATACCAAGTTCCAGAAAAAGAAGAAAACATGTTTCTTTATCAGGATTTTCTGATAGCTTATATATTATATAATCCATGTGTAAAACTCTGTATCCATATAGAAATTCTTTCAGTTCCGAAAATGGTATTCTTCCCGGAAGATCATAATAGACACAGAAATGAGGAACATTTACAGAGGTATCGACAGGGCCGAACATTCTGCAAAAAAGGGGGCGCACAGTGTAAATACCGCAGCCTGAACCTGTCTTATAAAAAGGACATACAGACTGAGACGTATAAAGAAGATAATTCTGAAAATCATTGCTCGAAGGCATATCTTCACTTATATGTTTATCTATAAGATCTTTTTCCAGCGGGTAAAGCCAGGGAAATTTTGTAACAGGAGTACAGCAATAATAACACTGACAGCAGGATTTCAAAGTTTCAACTTTAAAATCAGAGTCAAACCTCTCAAGCTTTTCTCTCAATCTATGAAAAAATTTCTCGTCCAAGATAGCACACCTTATCAATTAACGGTTTATATGAGAATTGTAACGCGTGACCCGTGACGGTTGGTTCGTGATGTGTGTTTTCACCGGTACCGGGCGAACTGTGTTAGCCCATGCTACTCACCTGTCACTACTCTCTCTCACCTTAAAAAATTATCAGGGTCGCTTGCTTTGTCTTTTGCAACTTCGAAAGCCACTTTTCCGCTGAGAACAAGTTCTTTGAGAGCCTGATCCATAATCTGCATGCCCTGGTCTCTGCCGCTTAATATCTGGGATTCCATAAGAGATATCTTACCTTCTCTTATAAGGGAAGATATACCTGTAGATTCAAGCATAATCTCCATAGCACATACACGTCCTCTGCTATCTGCTCTTCTTAAAAGATGCTGTGAAAGAACAGCTTTAAGGGATGTAGACAGCATGGACCGTATCTGAGTCTGTTTCTCGGGAGGGAAAACATCTATCACTCTGTCAACTGTTTTGGCAGCACTGTTTGTATGGAGTGTGGCAAAAACAAGAATACCCATATCTGCTGCAGTTACAGCCAGGGATATTGTTTCAATGTCTCTCATCTCTCCGATAAGTATTATATCAGGGTCTTCTCTCATGGCAGCTCTCAGGGCTTCGGCAAAAGATCTGGCATGAATACCTACCTGACGGTGAACAATAAGACATTTATCACTTGTATGGACAAATTCAAGAGGGTCTTCTATTGTTATAATCTTGGCACTTCTGTTTCTGTTTGCATAATTTATTATGGCGGCAAGTGTCGTGGATTTACCGCTCCCCGTAGGACCTGTTACAAGTATGAGCCCCTGTCTGTAGTGACAGAATCTCTTTGTAACAGCAGGCAGATCCAGGTCATCAATTGTAGGCATATCCAGAGGTATCTGTCTGAATACTGCTCCCACTCCGTTATTCTGTTTCAGAATATTTATTCTGAATCGTGCAATATCTTTTGCTTCATAGGAACCATCCAGGTCTCCCAGTTCTTCAAACTTTGCTATTTCATCTTTTGAAATAGACTGATAAATAAGTGCTTTTGCCTGTTCAGCCGTAAGAGGAGGGAGATCCGTAGGAATTATCTCACCGTAAAGTCGAAATACAGGAGGATATTCCGGAAGTATATGAAGATCTGAAATTTCTTCTGTTATCATAATATCAAATAAATCGGTAATAGTATATCTGCCGGTAAGGCCTGTTTCTATGACATCAGGAAGAACATAAGTCTCTTCCTGCGGTGCTTCTTTTACCGGTGTCCTTACCTGTGCCTCTTTTACAGGTTCTTCTTTACCCCTGATCATTCGTCCTAACAAAATAATTCATCCTTTCATTAATAAAATCAAGCAAAGGCTGCTTTATCTATTGCGGCTCCCATGGCAACATCTCTCGTGATGAAACCATCGGCATAAAGCTGTTTAAGTGACACATCCATAGATTGCATTCCGATATGTTTGCTTGTCTGCATAAGTGATCCTATCTGATAGATTTTTCTCTCTCTTATAATATTGGCAAGAGGTCTGCAGCCAATCAGAAGTTCAACTGCCGCAACTCTTCCCGATTTATCTTTTTTGGGAAGTAATTGCTGTGATATGACCCCCCTCAGAGATTCTGCCAGCATGAATCTTATCTGAGCCTGCTGGGTATGATGAAAAGAATCTATTATTCTGTCTATTGTTCTTGCAGCATCTGTTGTAGGAAGGGTGCTTAAAACCAGATGGCCTGTTTCTGCGGCAGTCATTGCCTGTTGAATAACCTCGGGGTCTCTGAGTTCTCCGATCATAATGACATCAGGATCTTCTCTCAAAACATATTTAAGGGCTGTCTGATAGCTTTCAGAATGTTTTCCTACTTCTCTCTGTCTTATAATGCTTTTTTTAGGAAGATGTATATATTCAATAGGATCTTCTACTGTAACTATATGACATCTTTTAGTCATGTTTATCTCATTTACAAGGGCACCGAGTGTTGTAGTTTTCCCGCATCCGGAAGGACCTGTTACAAGTATAAGTCCCTGCTGAAAAGCAAGTAATTTCTTTATGTCTGCAGGCAAACCGAGTTCTTTTATAGACGGACATGTATATCCAATTCCTCTGAAATTGGCATCCCATCCCTGTTTTTGCTGGTAAACATTTGCCCTGAAACGGTAAGGCCTGCCATCTTTATCTACCTGATAGGACAGATCTATATTGGTAAGTCTCTTAAATTCTTCTAACTGTCTGGCAGTAAGAAATTCCTGAATAAGTTTCCTGCTCTCCTGTGATGAAATAAGAGGTTCACCTTTTAATTTGCTCAATTCACCGTGAAGTCTTATTATAGGAGGAGAACCTGCAGATATATGGAGATCAGAGGCTCCCATATCAATAGCTTTTAATAAAAGTTGTTCTACTCTGGTCATGTTTAACCCCGCTTTACAAATATTTTATTAAAAATGTGTATTTCGAGAATTATAACACTTTGCACATAAGGAGTCAATTCACAATGGCGTTACGCGTTACGGGTGATTGCGTTAAAAAATGACAGGTGATTTTATATACAATGGAAAAAAAAAATTATCACAGAATATTCAGAGTGAAAAGTGAAAAAATTTGGATTTTACTTACTTTTCACTACTCACTATTCACTAACAGCCATGACCGATCCGGTCACAACGAAAAATGAGAATTTGTTACTACCGTCACGCGTTACGCGTTACGCGTTACGATTTTCATATAAATTAATAGATTTACAAAATCAAGTGCAATTTCCAGTAAAAGTGAATTTACCTGTCGTAAAAAAAACACTACCCTATAATTTCCTCTGAATAATTTTACATTGCAAATTTTTTCCGAATAAACTATAATTCTCTTTTCAGGATTATAAAAATAATGTTCTCTACCATTACCGCTTCATGTCAGAAAAAAATCCTCGCGTCACGCGTCACGCGTCACGCGTCACGATTCTTTAAAGGAGGAATTATGAATAAAAATACAAAAAAAATTCTGGAACTTCTGAAAAAAACATATCCTGAAGCAACAACGGAACTGAAACATGAAAACCCTCTCGAACTTCTTGTTGCAACGATACTGTCTGCACAGTGCACAGACGAAAGAGTAAATAAAGTTACACCTGTTCTTTTTAAAAAGTACAGAACAGCGGAAGATTTCGCTTCTTCCGATATGGAAGAACTTAAATCGATAATAAAATCTACCGGCTTTTTCAATCAGAAAGCAAAATTCATAAAAGAAATGGCAAAGAAACTTGTTAAAGATTTTAACTCTTCTGTTCCTGATACTATAGAAAAACTCACGACTCTCCCCGGTGTAGCAAGGAAGACAGCCAATGTTGTCCTTGGATATGGTTTCGGGAAAACAGAAGGAGTGGTAGTAGATACACATGTAAAAAGGCTTTCGGCAAGACTCGGATTTACAAAAGAAAAAAATCAGGACAAAATCGAAGGGGATCTTATGAATATATTTCCCAGGGATGAATGGATTTTTATCTCTCAGGCCCTGGTCTGGCATGGCAGAAGTTTATGCAAGGCAAGGAAACCTGCCTGCGAGAAATGTCCATTATATGAAATCTGTCCTTCAGGTAAGGAATTTTATAATAAAGGAGAGGGTGAAAACAGTGAGCAGTGAACAGTGAGCAGTGAACAGACAATATAACTTTTCACTTTTCACTTTTCACTTTTCACTAAAAACATGATTAAAGACAAAAAAATTGCTGTTATAGGCTGCGGAACAATGGGTAAGATTATTATATCAGGTCTTCTTTCCTCGGGAACTTCTGTTCCTGAAAATCTTATAGCTACAGATAAGATAAAAGAAACAAGGAAAAAAATAAATGAAGAATTTTCTATTGCAACAACAGAAGATAATGTAAAAGCATGCACAGGTGCGGACATTATATTACTGGCAGTAAAACCTCAGGATATACCTGCTGTAATCGGTGCAATAAAAGAGATCATTACTGAAAAAACAGTTATCATATCGATTGCGGCAGGTGTGAGTACACATTTCATAGAAGGTATCCTTGCATGGCACAATCCCGTAATAAGAGCAATGCCCAATACTGCATGCCAGGTCAGAAACGGTATGATTGTAGTCACCAGAGGAACACATGCAATAAACGGACATATAGACATTGCAATGGACATATTTTCACCTCTCGGCAAATGTATAGAACTGGATGAAAAACATATGGATGCAGTAACAGGCCTGTCAGCAAGCGGCCCTGCATTTATATATCTCATCATAGAAGCTCTGGCAGACGGAGGAGTAATGATGGGACTGCCCAGAAAAGTGGCACAGGATCTTGTAATACATACAGTTCTCGGCTCTGCTCATATGATAAAGGAAACAGAAAGACACCCTGCATCTCTGAAAGATGATGTAACCACACCGGCAGGATGCACTATTTCAGGCATACTGGCACTGGAAGACGGAAAAATAAGATCTGTACTTGCAAGAGCCGTCCAGATAGCAGCAACAAGGGCAGGAGAACTGGGGAAATAAAATTAAGGGGATGTAAAAAATAAATTTAAAAAGGCCTTTACTTTTTTCCAAATTGTAGTGATTATATAATATAATAACGACAGCAAAATATTTTTACCAAGAAAGGAATGATATTAATGGGTGGAGCAATAGCCGGTGCAGTAGGCGGAGGATTAATGAAAGGTATAGCAGGTAAAGCTTTAGGCGGAATAATGGGAGGAGACGAAGGCGGAGGACCTCTCGGAATGATAAAAGGGCTTTTAGAGAAGGTAACAGGCGGAGGTGCTCAGGCAGGCGGAGCTCCCGGCGGCGGAGAAGGCGGACCAAATCCGGCCGAAATTCTCAGCAGCCTTGTTGGCGGAGACTAATTTCCACGGATACTGATATAAATAAAAGGGGCCATCGGGCCCCTTTTATTTTTTACTTCAATTCTTTAAAAAGCTTTTCTTTAACATCTTTCGAATATGAAAGAACATCTCTGTGAATAGAGTTTCCATGACTGTCCATTGTAACAATTACAGGAAAATCCACGACATCGATATGCCATAATGCTTCAGGAACACCGAATTCTTCGAGTTTATAAACTCCGAGTACTCGTTTTACACTCTTTGCAAGCACTACTGCCACACCACCTACGGCATGAAAATAAACTGCGCCGTATTTTCTGCAGGCTTCCAGTGTTTTTTCTCCCATACCACCTTTTCCTATGATACCTTTTACCCTGTAATTTTTTATGACATCTGCCTCATATGGTTCATCACGGATAGACGTAGTAGGGCCTGCTGCGACAAAAGACCATTCGCCATGCTCTTTTTTCACCACAGGGCCGCAGTGGTAAATAACCGTATTTTCCAGAACAGGAGACAGGTCATGCTGAAAATTTTCAAGTAACCACGTATGAGCCGCATCCCTTCCTGTAACCATTTTACCTGTAAGATACACCTCATCACCTGTTTTCAATCTTCTGATTTTTTCTTCAGAAACAGGCAGGTCAAGTCTAATCATAGGAAACCTCCCCTCTCTTTATAATCATAGTGTGCCTTCTGCATGCCCAGCACATATATGATATAGATACGAGATAACATGCAGGAAGTCTGTGTAAAGCTCCTGCCTTTACGCCTAAAACAGTAGTTGTGCCTCCCAGGCCCATAGGGCCAATCTGTAAAGAATTTAATTTTTTATAAAGATCTTCTTCAAGTTCCCTCAGTAACGGGTCAGGGTTGACATCATCCAGTTTTCGAAAAAGCATTTCTTTAGATATTTTATAGCCGCTATCACGGTTACCGCCGATACAGAGACCTATAATACCGGGAGCACATCCTTCACCCTGTGCACGGACTGCTGCATCTATGACACATTTTTTAACTCCTGCCATGTTTCTTCCTGCCCCCAGGTCATCATCGGGAAGTTTATACTGAATACCGCAGTTTTCACTGCCTCCTCCTTTAAGTAACAGCTTTACTTCCGCATAATTCCTGTCCCACTGATGAAAATTTATCCACGGTGAGCCCGCACCTGTATTGTTACCTGAATTTTTTCCTGTAATACTGTGAACAGCATTCGGTCTGAGCAGTGATTGTTCCGTTACAAGTTCTGTGGCTTTAAAAATCGGAGCGATAAAATCCTGTTCTTTATAAAGAGAAGAAGGATAATTTATATAAAATACGAGGGCACCTGTGTCCTGACATATGGGAAGCTTTTCTTCTCTGGCCATGGAGACATTCTGCATGATTGTTTTCAAAGTGGCTTTAGCAGGAGAACCGTCAGCTTCCAGTTCCATCTGTTTTTTTAATTTATCTTCCACATCCGTAGGAAGATCGGTAGAAGTTCGTATAATAAGTTCTACAAAATGATCTGTAAGATCCATAGATACACCTCCCTTTTAGTTACGTGATGCGTGACGCGTGACGCGTAGAATGGTACGAACTGCATTACGCATTACGCATCACTCATTACGATTTAATAAGTTTTAAGCACTCCTATAGCTTCTTCAACGGCATGAAGAATTCCTCTGGTTTTTACGAGTTCTGTCATTGTATTGTGATCACTGTAAAGAGGTCTGTCTTCATCAAGATGGTCTACATGCTTTCTGATAAAATCTCTTGCTGCCTGTGTGCCTTTACCGACTTTATAATCTCTGAAATCCAGTGCCTGTGCTGCAGCCATAAATTCAATCCCCAGAATACCATAGGCATTATCGATAATCTGCCGTGTCTTAAGGGCAGTGTTCATACCCATACTTACAAAATCTTCTTGATCTGCTGCTGCAGGTATTGATTGAACACAGGCAGGCATTGAGAGGATACGCTGTTCTACAATCATCATATCTGCGGTATACTGGCTGAGCATCATGCCGGAAAACATGCCGGCACCTTTTGTAAGAAATTCAGGAAGCCCCACACTCAGTGCCGGGTTCAGGAGTCTATTGAGCCGTCTTTCGGAAAGAACGGAAACCATTGTAACAGAAGCTCCTACCATATCAAGGGGAAGACTTATGGGACTCCCCTGGAAGTTTGCTCCTGTAAGAACTACTTTATCTCCCGGGATAAATATGGGGTTATCACCGACACCGTTCAGTTCTATTTCAAACTGCTCTCTGGCATAACGGAGATGATCCCTTGCGGCACCTATAACCTGCGGGGTAGATCTCATACTGTAGGCATCCTGAACCTTGACTTTTACTTTTCCGAGTAAATCAGAGCCTTCTATAACCTTTTTAATATTTTCCGCAGATGTAACAGCTCCCTGAAAACCCCGAAGACTGTGAAGTCTTGTATCATAGGGTTTCATATTTGCTTTAAGAGCTTCAAGTGTCATAGCTGCAGCAATTTCAGCCTGTTTAATCCATCTTTCTATTTCATATATTTCAAGTGACCCCATACCTGTTATAACATTACTGCCGTTTATTGCAGCAAGCCCATCACGTGCTTTAAGACCGGGG
>JBEHWO010000135.1:0-15599 GCA_040217695.1 Vulcanimicrobiota bacterium
AAAAAATCCTGTGTTTTTTATTTGTATTGATTGTATCTGTAGCTCTTTTAACTTCTCTGACTGACGCTCAAATACCTTCTTCCGGAAATCCTGTAGTGCTTGATAAAGAAAGATGTGTATTTGAAAAGGGAAAGGATATATATTTTTCTTTTATCGTTCCATCCGAATGGACTGTTGATGAAAGCGGAGAAGCAGGAGCGCCTCTTTTTTTATATGGTCCCCAGGACGGGAATTTTACTATTAATATCAATGCTACAATACAGCAGGTAGGTAATATGCCTTTTAAGGATTACGTTGTTCAGGCCTTCAGTTCCAGGCCTGATATAGTGAAAGATATGACAATAGTATCTGAAGATAATTTTGTTATTGACGACCACCAGGCCTATCAGGCAGTAGTAGATTATACATTTGATATTGAGGGAAAAACCATTTCTACAAGAGCCATGCAGACACTTGTAATAGACAGAGGATACGGATATATTTTTACCGGTTCTGCAACAAAGGATACCTTCGGCAAATACAGTCAAATTTTTAAAGATTTTGCAACCAGTATTAAATTCAAGTAAGGAATGGCATACCGGTCATGACGCGTGATGTGAGGAATGATCTGTTAATTATTGACCTGAGCATAAGCATGTAGTAAAGGTCTTGCTCCTGTCACGCGTTACGCGTCACGAGAGCAGTTATGTATTATTTATGCTTACCTCAGTACGTTCCGTTCCCGCCTGCAGGGGAAGGCATAAGTTTTATCCCGGATTCTCATTACCTCCACTCACTGCTTGATACTCATGGCGCTGTATAATATATTCCCTGCTGCAGTTCTGTTGCGTCAGCATTCATGGTTCTGAATTTTACCGGTACTGTCTGCCGTGTATAGCCATCTACTGCTTTATATACTCCGAAGTGAAGGTGGGGAGCAGTAGAATAGCCTGTACTTCCTGCAAAACCTATAAGGTCGCCTGCTTTGACTTCCTGTCCCGGTATAACATAAACTCCATTTTTCCTGAAGTGGAAATACTCGCCTATTGTTCCGTCATCATGTCTTATTAATATATAATTTGCATGATCCATATATTTCTTATCATTTCCTCCTCTGGAATAGATGTACCTTGTACTTATTACTGTGCCGTCACGGGCTGCATATATACCGGTTCCTTCAGGCATTGCCCAGTCTATAGTAAAGGCTTCTTCTCCGAAATGACTGAACGTTCCGTTATATCCCTGTGATAAATAATAGGAACTGCCGGAGGCATATGGCAGAGAATATATATAACTGTCGTTATGTAATGCATATAAAGAGCCGGGAATACATGAGTATTTATATTTATATTTCCAGGCATCACCTGTATCTATCATATAGAGAGTAAAAGCTTTTATATTTTTTCCGGCACCAATTGTCTCTGTATAAGGTAGAGCCATGTCGGATGCTAAATTGTTAAGAAGTGTAAATTCCACAGTGATTGTAATGTCATAGGCCATCTTATTTTTTATATGAAAATCAATAGAAGTATCATTTTTTTTAGTCGTTATTTCTATAGAAGTATCTTTTTTTATTACATCCTGTGCCATTATGGCAGGGTTTTTGCTGTAACATGTAAGTAAGAAAATGATTACTGTAATATAAATGATAATCCTGTTTCTCATATAAATAACCTTTCTGTAAATTCTTCTTGTATATTAATGGGAAATATATTATCATAACTTCTGTGGTCTATCAATGATAAATTTTATATAAAAGGAGTATGTATTATGAAAATTTTTATCACTTTCGTTCTTGTTATTTTACTTACATGTATCCTTCAGGCACAGGAAGTAACAGAGATAAAGCCGGAACAGTTTCAGGAAGTGATGGATGAATTTGTAAATCGTTATAATGATCGGGAATATGATAAAATGGTAGCAGGTTTTTCCCCTGAAATGTTAGAGGAATTACCACTGGAAAAAGCAGCAGATTTATTCAATGATATGTTTAATAATTATGGCCCTGTTTTGAAAGTAGAACCTCCGGTTTTTCAGGAAGGCAATCAGGCAAAATACACTGTCCGTTTTGATAAAGGAATTTTAAATATTAATCTTGTTATTACGAAAGAAAATAAAATTTTTGCCATTCAGATTATGTCTTATTCTCCAGATATACCTGTTCCTGAAAGGAATAAAACAGAACTTTCTTTACCGTTCAAAGGGGAATGGTTTGTCCTGTGGGGAGGAGACACAAAAGTACTGAACAAATATAACAGTGATCCTGCAATGAGCTTTTCCTTCGATTTTATTTTAATAGACGGCAGTAAAAAGACTCATAAAGATATAGGAGAGAAAAATGAAGACTATTATGCCTATGGTCAGGATGTTTTATCACCGGCTGACGGCACAGTTACCGATGTAATAGACGGGGTCAGGGATAATATTCCGGGAACAACCAACCATTATTCAAAGCTTGGTAATGCTGTATTTATTCAGCATTCTGATTATGAGGTTTCAATAATAGCCCATCTAAAACCTGGAAGTATAAAAGTTCGCCCCGGCGATAAAGTGAAGAGGGGAGACCTTTTAGGATTGTGCGGAAATTCCGGTGATTCTATATTACCGCATATTCAGTATAACCTTCAGAATACGTCTGTTATGCAGTTTGCCACAGGAATTAAATGTCATTTTAAGAAATTGATGATTAAGAAAAGCGGCGACAGGGAAGAAAAACTGGATTATTCCCCGACCCAGGGTGATATGGTGAGCCCTGAATAGGATAAATATTATGACAGTAGAGCAGTTTATAGAAAAAATGCCCAAGATAGAACTTCATGTCCATCTGGAAGGAGCCATCCCTCTGGAGATCTTGTTTGAATTTATAAGAAGAGACAGAACTGAGACATCAATTAAAAGTCTCGATAATTTAAAGGAAAAGTTTCTTTACAAAGATTTCGAGCATTTTATTCAAATATGGGGATGGAAAAATAGATTTATTAAATCTGAAAAAGATTTTGAAGTTATAATATACGAAGTGTTGAGATATATGTCACTCCAACATGTAATATATGTAGAAATGTTTTATTCTCCAGGTGATTTTTTTTTAAGGCAGGGATTATCCATTCAATCTATAACAGAATATTTAATTGCCGGTAAAGAAAGAGCATTTAATGATTTTAATATTCAATGTAATCTTATTGTAGATCTTGTAAGGGATTACGGGCCTGATACAGGTATGGAAATATTGAAAAAAGTTACTCCTTATATAGGTAAAGGACTTGTAGGTATTGGACTTGGCGGCAGTGAGCAATATTATCCTGCAGGTGTTTATAAAGAAGTTTACAGAAAGGCAAAAGACCTTGGCTGCAGACTTACCGCTCATGCCGGTGAAGCAGCAGGAACTGAATCTATATGGGATGTTCTGGAAAATTTACATGTTGAAAGAATAGGACATGGAGTAAGAGCTTATGAAGATACTAAACTGGTTTCTTTCCTTAAAGAAAAACAGATACCTCTGGAAATCTGTCCTGTAAGTAATGTGAAAACCGGCATTTTTAAATCTGTAGAAACTCACCCGGTAATAAAATATTTCACGGAAGGCCTTATGGTAACAATTAATTCTGATGACCCACTTATGTTTAATACTTCTATTACAGAAGAATATCTTTCACTTGCCAGGAATTTTACTTTATCCGTAAATGATGTGAAACAGCTCTGTATGAACAGTATTAATTCATCATTTATGAAGGATAATAATAAACAATTAATGAAGGATAGATTTGAGAGGAAATGGAAAGAGATTGAATGTGTAAGAGAGGGATAGTATTTTGTTATTTAATAAAAGAGGTGTAATATGTTAAAAAAATCATTACTATGTTTAATTATGTTAATATTATGTTCATCTATGGTATGGAGTATTCCTGAACAGGAAGATAACCTGAAAGAAGATGAACTGGCAGGCATTACTCTGGGATTTTCCTGTGATCAGGTAAAGCGGATTCTCGGAGAACCGCAGTTTATATCGGAACTGGATACTGATAAACCTGATGTAAAGCAGTTAGTATGGGAATATAAAAATAAAGGCATAAAGATTTTATTCAATGACGAAAAGGTAAATGTTATAATCCTGGAAAAGCCATGCATTATCCCTACACCCAGAGGGCTGCTTATTGGAGATAACTGGAGAAAATCGCTTGAGCTTTACCGTTACTGCAGTGCCTATGTACAGAATATGGGCTATCAGATAGGCATAGTATTTACTCTTCAGGAAGATCTTAAATTGTCCATAGCAATACCGTCTGATAGTGAAGAAATTATGACTATAAGCCTGTGGAGAGATAAAAAGAGTGAGCGGTGAAAAGTGAGTCGTGAGTAGTGAGTCGTGAAAAGTGAACGATAAACAGTACGTTTACACAGTAATATAACTGGCGACTGCTCACTGGTCACCGGTAACTGCTCGCCGGTCACCGGTAACTGGTCACTGGTCACTGCTCACTGGTAACTGGTCACCGGTCACCGGTCACTGCTCACTGATTAACCCATCTTGTTTCTCCGAGAATTTCTGCCAGTTGACCCGGATCATCTTCAAGAGCGTATCTTCTTGTGAAATAACATTTAAAAACAGGAGGACTTTCATTAAGATATTTAATGCCGAAATAACTTATTGTATCAGTATTTAATTCCCTGCATAATATAGGGAGTTTTTCTATTTCTTCAGAGGGAATTTTTAGGGCTCTGTAAATTTCCGTTGCTTTGTCAATAGAAATTCCTTCATAATCAATCTTGACCATAGACTCAATTTTATCGGTAAACACTACAGAAGTAAATACACTTCTCTGAGGCTCTGAAGCAAGATAATTATGAAAATCTACAAATAAACTTATAAGCTTCGATGAAATATTCAATTTTGCCATAATGGCAGCTATACCGGGACAGAGGCTGTAACCGCTCTGTTCTATGCCATTGCAAAAAAATGTTTTGAGAACAGTATTTGTATTACGTTTATAATTAAACCCTATGTAAAGACTCTTTTTTCTCATTAAAAAGCTGATTACATCCAGAAAATATTCAATCGACGGAGGCTGAACATTCATGCCCCTCATAATACTGGCTGTTATCCTGGGAGATATGAGAGATTGATGGTAAAAACTCACTTTTGTCTTACCTGTATCTGAGAAATCCACTTTAAATAAGACGTCTGTATCGGGAAAATAACTGTTCAGTTTTTTAAAATTTCCTGATTTTTCTTCCTCTATACCTGCATCTGACATAAATTTACAGAGATTGGCTATATAGGTTTCATCTTTGCCTTTGAACATAATGCCCAGACTCTTTGATAAAGGTGAGAAACTCAGCTCTGACATTTTGTAAAGATTGTCACCGAACAGTTCTTTCAGTTGTCTGTACCGATGAAATTTTTCATCTTCAAGCCATGGAGCCAGCAGTTTGACTTCTCTATCAAATCGTTCAAGCTTATTTTCTTCTGACATTATTTTACCTCCAGGGTCTGAAAAATTTTAAGAAGGAGATTCCTGTCTCCTTCTTATGCTAAATATATTTTACATATAGAACTGGCTGTTTAATCCCATCTGGCTCTGTATTCAGCCATACCTTTTTGCCATGCATCCATTTCTGTCTTCGGCTGTTCTTCAGTTTTTTTAGAAAAAGGATAGACATCATCCCATGTTCTATCTGTATTGTATAGATACTGTTCCATACCTTTTTTCCAGGATTCGTCATCAGATTTTAACAGAGAAGGATCTACTGTTTGCTCCATCAGTGCTTCCTCAATTAAACTGCCTGTGTCTTCCTTTTTTCTGTTTGTCTGTGCAAAGGCCGACAGTCTGCCTATATCACTCATGTCACCGTTATTTTTATTTCCTAAATTGACCTGTTCAGAAGGCTCTGACCATGTTCCTTCTTTTACTATCATCTGTCCTTTTTCGATCTTTTCATGACCTTCAATAACAGAGAACGCAGCAGTGTCAGGTGTAAGAACCTTACCTGCAGGCTGGTTTATGTGTTTATTTCCTGAACCTATCATGCCAAACATGAAAATCCCTCCCCATGATAAAACAAATCTTTCTCTAATTATACCAATTTTTTTAATATATAACAATAAAAGAATTGTTAAAAAAATGTTAAAATTTTCCCCAAAAAAAAACAGGGACTTATGTTTTCTGTCCCTGTTTTTTTATTTATTTATTAGTTACCCAGTGTGCGAGGTGAACCGTCATACCATTTTGCCGGTGAACCGTCTGCCAGTTTACCTTCTTCCTGTGTGCCACCGCCGCCGCCGCCCATGACCTGCATCAGTACCATTAATACATTTTCTACACTCATACCTGAAACTTCAGACAGGTGCTGTAACAGTCCTTCTTCTCCCATAGCATTTACCTGTTCTTCTGTAAGACTCTGGAGTGCGCCAACGAGTTGCATTACACCTGCTTCAGTTATGCCGCCGGCATCTTCTGTCTTCGGATTTGAAGAAGGAACGTTGCCGAGACTTGCCATGGCTTTAGACCAGCCAGTATCTTTGGCAAACTGGAGATCATTGTATTTATACTGAGGGCCTCCCGGCTGATCTGTCGGTGCATAAATGCTCAGACCTTTGGAATTCGGATATTTTTCTGGATCACTTTCATTTGCTATAATAGCTTCGCTTATGGCTTTCTTTACATTTGCTGCAGCTTCTTTCAGCTTGGGATCAGATACGCCTTTCTCTAAAAGATCTGCTACATGATTGAGATCTCTCATGTCTGCATATGGTTTTGGCTGCTGCCATCCGCCGTAATTTTCAGCCTGCATAATGGCATCTTTTACGGCAGTCTTATTATCTGTGTTTAAAATAGCCTTTGACAGCTCATCGGATGCTTTGGTAACTCCGTCGACTTTTGTCAGGTCTGTGGCAGAGAAGGTGCATATATCCTGCTGATGCTGTTCGTTAACCTTTACGACTAACTTGGCAAATTCTTCAGGAGATACGTCTATCTTCTTTGTCATAGCATTCTGCAACATTCCAATAGAGTTAGACATAGCCCTATTACTCTGTAATGCACCGGCATTGAATTTCTTTTCTGCTATGGCTTTCTTTAAAAGGCTTACAACTTCACTCTTCGTTTTAGGTGCGCCTTTGCCGTCTTCAAGCATACTGTTGTAAGTCCAGCCAGGGCCGCCTTCTGTTTCTTCGGAAGCGAGCAGTATTTTTGCATTATCTTTGAATTCATGAGCAACTTCTGCTGCTGCCATAAGACATGCATCAAAACCTAATATATCAATCTTCTTACCTGTAATCTTTTCTGCATCTGCAAGAGCCTGACTTAACTGAGGGGTAGACATAAATCCGCCCTGAGTATCATCGGCAATGGCTCCTGTGAAACCGCCGCCATGATCGTTCAGTACAAGAGCTACATGGTCAGACGGGAATTTACTCATCATATCTACGATGAATTTTGTCAGAGTTCCCGGTTTTGCCATATTTACATCCATGCCATGATCTTCAAGTACAGGTGAATTTATCTGTTTTGGTGTTGTATCCTGTGTTACGTAGAAGGTTCTTGCACCTGACCAGTTAATACTTGATGGTCCGCTCGGTGCTTTTTCCTCACCTGTTTCTGTTTTTTCTACGTCTCTTCCGGGGCCTACATCTATCATAGCAACAATATGGGTATTTTTATCAGAACCTACGAGTTCCTGATTGTCAATATTGTCTGCCTGGAATTCTTTTAAATTACAGTCTGCTCCGATATAGTTCATAAAGAGCCATTTTTTATGTTCCCCTACGGGGATGTCTGCTTTCTGACTGCCTAAATCTACCTGATCGGCTACTTTTTCAGAATTACTTTCTCTGGGCCTTATCTGGCCTGCTCCCTGGTTAATTGGCTGAAAGCCGCCTACTCTGTTGATATCCATTAATTTTACCTCCTGTTTTAATATTTTAATTGCTTTACGCAAATTCTAACCTTTTTTTTTAATTATAATAATTCTTACCTGTTATTACAATAGAATTATGTTACAGAAATGTTAACTTTTTATATAAAATTAAAAAAGGAGTATTTTTCTTACTCCTTTTTTTGTGTCACATGTCGGGCGTTTGAATATTACTGGCCTGAGCACAAACATGTAATTATGTAATAAAAGTTTTCCTCACGTCACGCGTTACGCGTCACGGGAACTTATATGTATTATTTATGCTCACCCCGGTAAAAAACTGCCCCCGGCACCTGTAACCCGCTGTGGACTATAACAGGGTTCTTTTTGAACAAACCCTTGATTATTACTGTTTCCGGATTGGCTTCGGTGAGCCGTCAGGCCATACAGGAATTGGCGGATTTGCCTGAAGGTTTGTCATGGTCATACTTTCCCAGTCTTCTCCTCCGCCATAGTTGTCTCCTCCTCCGCTGCCGGGAACTTGAATCGGTCCCAGTGAGTCTACAGCTTCATCCCACTGTGTATCCTGTGCAAATTGCAATTCCTTGTAGTCTGCGCCGAGTCCTTCAGATTTCATTTCACCATAGATATGTAATCCTTTTGAATGTGGATGTTCTGACGGAGAATTCTCATTTGCTATTATTGCTTCACCGAGAGCTTTTTTTACTCCGAGAGCGGCTTCTTTCAGGGCAGGATCTTTTACTGCTTTTTCAATCAGTCCTGCCATGTGATCAAGGTCTCTCATGTCTTTATATGGTGCCCATCCGCCTCCGTAATTTTCAGCCTGCATTATGGCTTTCTTTACTTCAGCTTTTTCATCTGTTTTAAGAATTGCTTTGGCAAGATCGTCTGTAGCTTTAGCAAGATCTCCCATTTTGCTCAGGTCTGTTGCAGAGAATGTTGGTATATCTTTTTGATGCTCTTCATTTACTTTGACAACAAGCTTTGCAAATTCTTCAGGAGATACGTCGATTCTTTTTGTCATGGCTTCCTGTAATTTCTGTAATGCTTCTCCTTTTCCTCCGGCAAGCATCGGTGAATAGGTCCAGCCGGGGCCTCCTTCGGTTTCTTCTGAAGCAAGGAGTATTTTTGCATTATCTTTAAATTCATAGGCAGCCTGAACATCAGCCATAAGACAGCAGTCAAAGCCGAGTATGTCAAGTTTTTTGCCTGTAATTTTTTCTGCATCTGCAAGAGCCTGTTTTATCTGAGGCATGGTAAACATTCCGCCGTTTGTATCGTCCGATATGGCACCTGTCCATCCGCCGCCGTGATCGTTCAATACGAGAGCCGCATGGTCAGAGGGGAATTTTGTCATACTGTCTACAATAAATTTTGTAAGGGTTGCAGGAGATGACATGTCAACATTTAATCCATGATCTGCTATAACAGGGGAATTAATCTTTCCTTCAGCACTGTCCTTTGTTACATAAAAAGTTTTTCCGCCTTTCCAATCAATAGCAGAAGGCTGTGCTTTTTCTTCTTCTGTAAGCTCTCCTCTACCGGTTGGGCCTACATCCATCATGGCCACAATATGAGTATTTTTATCCGAACCTGCAAGTTCCTGATTGTCAATATTAAGAGCCTGAAATTCTTTCAGATTACAATCTCCGCCTATATAATTCATAAAAAGCCATTTTTTGTGGACTCCTTCAGGAACTTCTGATTTATGGTTGCCAAGATCTACCTGATCCGATACCTTCTGTTCTGTTTCTTTTGGTCTTATCTGACCTGCTCCGCCGGTAAGCTGTGTGAAACTGTTAAGTCTGTTAATTTCCATTTTATTACCTCCTTAAACTGATTGCCATGGGCAAAATTATTTATATTTATCTATTGTTTATTATAGAGATTTTGTAGTTTATTACAAGATGATTTTTTGAAATAGTTGTTACAGATTTGTTAACTTTATGCCAAAAAAACAGGGCTGTCAGAGACAGCCCCGTTTTTTTATTAGAAACTATTCTTTATTTTTACGTGCAGGGAAAGGAGACCCATCAGGCAGGAATTCTGGAGTATCCTGTGGAGCAAAATTGGTATCCACATAATATCCGCCGCCGCTTCCGCCCGGTGCCTTGCCTACTTCTTTAAGAGCATCTGCCCATTTTGTATCCTGGGCAAAAGCCATGTCACCGTATTTGTAGCCGGGGCCATTTCCTGCGGTGGTAGGAGCATATATGGTCAGACCTTCGGAATTTGGATATCTTGCACTGTGTTCATTCGCAATTATGGCTTCTTTGAAAGCTTTTTTAACATTCGCTGCTGCTTCTTTTACTGCAGGATCTTTTACTGCTTTGCCTACATTGTCAGCCAGATTATGCAGATCTCTGAGATCTTTGTATGGATTGTAGCCTCCGCCGTATTTGTCACCCTGTTTGAAGGCTGTTTTTATGGATCCTTTTTCATCTGATGCCACAATACTATCTTTAAATGCAATTACTGATTGTGCAAGGGCATCCATCTTTGTTAAATCGGTTGCTGAGAAGGTTGGAATATCTCTCTGATGCGCTTCGTTCTGTTTTACGACTATCTTGGCAAAATCTTCAACACCTACTGTTATTCTCTGTCCTAAAGCTTCCTGGAGTTGCTGAATAGCATTTGACATTGATGTAGCAGCTGCTTCTTTACCGTCTCTTAACATTTCGTTGTAGATCCAGCCAGGGCCACCTTCTGTTTCTTCAGAGGCAAGCAATATTTTGGCATCATTTCTAAATTCATATGCAGGTTCTACTTCTGCCATAAGACATGCGTCAAAACCTATAATATCTAATTTTTTACCTGTAATCTGTTCTGCATCTGAAAATGCTTTGTGGAGGTTTGGTATGGACATAAATCCGCCATCAGTATCATCGGACATTGCACCTGATAAACCGCCGCCATGGTCGTTCAATATGAGAGCTGTATGTTCTGCAGGAAATTTCTTCATAGTATCTACAATGAACTTTGTAAGCACTGCAGGATCTGACATGTCAACATGATTACCATGTTCTGCTACGACAGGCGAATTAACTCTATCAGGAGTTGTATCTTTTGTCACATAAAACGTTCTTGCACCTGTATAGGTTCCTCCCAGTGGATTTTTGCCGGGGCCTACATCGATCATTGCTACAATATGTGTATTTGCATCAGAACCGACTTTTTCCTGATTATCAATATTTCTTTCCTGAAATTCTTTTAAATTACAATCTGCTGCTATGAAATTCATGAAGAGCCATTTTTTCTGTACTCCTTCATCTACTTTCCCTGAACCGAGTTGAACCATGTCACCGGGAGTTTCCTCTGCTTCTTTTTTCGGTTTTGCTGCCGCACCTGCTGTTAACTGTGGTGTGAAACCTATTCTGTTAATGTCCATTAATAATACCTCCTAAATTTTTTTATTATATAATTAAAATTTCTCTATTTTCTTCTTCACTAAAAACATTATATTTTCTTTCAGATAAAATTACAATATAATTTTAAAATAATATGTTACAGAATTGTTAACATTTTTTCAGTTTTTTCATCTCTTATAAGAATTTATTATATATTATTTCCCGGCTTATTGGAATTTACTGAGGTAAACATAAATAATAGATATACTCTCATGACTGGTAACGGGTAACGGGTTTATATTACGCATTACGCATCACCCATCACGCATCACGCATCACTAGGTTATTATTTATAGATGAAACTAACTATAATTAAAGGATTACATTCTCTTTAATAGAATATTATTTATCCTGCAGTGGTGCATTTATTACTGACGGCCCTGACCGGTTCGAAGACAAAGAAGAATGAGAATCTGTTCCTCCCGTTACGCGTTGCGATTCTCATGTAAATTATCGCATCACCCGTGACTCGTCACGATAAATTAATTATATGTTGGAAAAAAAGAGAAAGTTTCTGTTATCTTTTATAAATACATTGTTTTTTTTGATCATTATAGTTTTACCTGTTATATTTCAGGAAAGCTGTAATATTCAAAAAAATATGGCCACTCCTTCCCCTGTTCTGTCTCCCACTCAGACAGTTCATAGTGAGAATCCTTATTCTGCTGCAGATGCTCCGTGGCCTATATTCTCACATGATTCAGCTCATACAGGGTTTACAAACAATCTGGGCCCGTCGAAAGGTAATCTCAAATGGATATTTAAAACCGGTGGCCCTGTATATTCATCACCTGTAACAGGATTTGACGGAGTGGTATATATCGGCTCGGATGACTCTAATTTCTATGCCATAAATCGTGACGGAAGTCTCAAATGGAAATTCAAAACAGGCGGTAAAATCAGATCTTCTGCTGCTGTAACACAGAATGGAACTGTTTATTTTACCTCTTTTGACGGTTTTTTCTATGCTTTGAATTCTGACGGTTCAGAGGCATGGAATTTTAAAACAGGTGAGAAACATGTAACAGGCACATCATCCGTATCTATTAATAATGAAGGAATTATCTACTTTACAGTTTATGGAAAAACGTCAGGTAATCTTTATTCTCTGTCTCCTGACGGTAAAGAAATGTGGAAAATAAAAACAAAAGATAAAGATGCTTCTGTTGTTATCGGTGAAAATGGAAGTGTCTATCTCAGTGATTACGGAGTTTCCGCCATAAACCCTGATGGAACGGTGAAATATCATACAGGAAAAAACCTCACTTCAAAACCTTCTCTCAGGCAGGGTGATGTCATTTATATAGCAGAAACTTCTGACGAAAAATATATTTTTATGGCAATGTCCGAAAAAAATAAAAAATGGTCCATACCTCTCAGGGCAAATATGACTGCTTCTGCTTCCATAAGCGGAGAAGGTTCTATATTTATTGCCTGTTATGACGGCAAAATTTATTCTCTTGATTCAATAGGAAATATAAACTGGTCTCAACAGACTTCCGATATAATAAGGAGTTCTCCTGCTATAGACGGAGAAGGAAATGTTTATACAGGATCTTATGACGGGAAATTTTATGCCTTCAGCAGAAACGGTGAAATTTTATGGACTCTTCAGACAGGTGATGCCATAGAGTCATCTCCTGCAATAGGGGATAAGGAAGACCTTTATTTCTCGTCTCTTGACGGACATGTTTATGCAATACATTCCTATGATATACAGTCCGGGGGGACGCCTGTTCCGTCTCCGTCTGTACCGACTGTGACAGGTAATTTTCAGAACGGTGAAAGAAACAGGAAAAGTTCCGGGCCTTCTGTTCCATCATTAAAATGGACTCAGAGACTCCAGGATGTACCTGTTACATCTCCCCTTATAACAGATGACGGTAATATATATGTAGGAACAGGGGAAAGAGATGAACCTGTAAAGATTTATTCTCTTGATAAGAGTGGAAATATAAGATGGATTTTTGACGGAACAGGTAATAAAAGAGCAAGTCATCCTGTAGCTGATGGTTCCGGCAATATATATTTCACTACATGGAATCAGAAGATTATTTCTCTCGGCTCAGACGGTAAATTGAAATGGTCTTTTACCTGCAATGACAGCTTTAAATATCCTCCTTCTATCGGGAAAAATGGACTTGTTTATGCCTCCTGCGGAAATGAGCTTTACTGTCTTAATTCTAAAGGTATACTTCAGTGGCATGTCCAGCTTGACGATCTTGTTTGCAGCAAACCTCTTGCCGGTTCAGACGGATATATATATCAGCCCACAGGAGACGGATATTTATTCAGGGTAAAGGGGAAGATAAAAAAGAAAATAAATATATCAGGTAATATCATGTCTGCTTCTATGGATAAATATGGAAATATCTGTCTTGTATCGAGAGAAGGAGTATATTTATATAAATCTGACGGGAAGAAGATAAGATTATATGGCACAGGAGACGGGGAAAATATACAATTTGAGCCGGTATTTATGTCCGGCGGAGATATTACTGTAATCACCGGTAATGTCAGAAAAAACTCATGGAAGTTACTCTGTCTGGGTGAAAGGAAATGGGAATTTCAGATAAAAAAGCCTGCCTGTACTCATATAACAGACAGATATGATAATATTTATATTGCTTCCGAAGATGGTTCCATAACAGTTCTTTCTCCGGGAGGAAATAAATTAGAAGAGTTTAAATCAAGAGGTTCTATCTTTAATTCTCCCGGTATTTCATCTGATGGCACTGTGTTTCTTGTCTATTCCGTTATTGACAGGAAAACGGGTAAATCTATGGAAAGCGGTATGGAAAAAATATCACCTTCCGGCATTATGGAAGAGTTTTATTCCTTTTCCGGTTCATCTTCTGCTTCTGTCATAAAAGAAAATATATATCTGGTTTCATCAGGTAAGCTTTTTGCTCTCACATCGAAAGGATTGATAAAATGGTCTCTGCCTGTTACTTCTTCTGTGACGAACAATCCTGTTGCAGACAGAGATGAAAATATTTTTCTCGGATGTAAAGATGGTCAGCTTGTTGCAATTGACAGAAATGGCATCTATTCATGGAGTTTTAAAACAGGTGGCTCTGTTGAGAGTTCACCTCTTGTAGACGGTAATTATATATATTTCGGTTCTGATGACGGATACCTTTATTGTCTTGATCTGAAAGGGAAAAAAGAATGGAGTTTTTATACAGGCGCTCCTGTAAAATCTGCTCCTTCAATAAAAGACAGCCTTATTTATATAACTTCTGATAATGGTTATCTATATGCTTTAAATAAAAAAGGCAATCTTAAATGGAAATTAAACGTAAATTCTGTTACCACTCCATGTATTTCTTCGAAATGTATATTTTTGATTAATAATGAGGGCCGTTTAATAGCAATAAAGGACGGAAAGATATTATGGAATTATAATACGGGCGGAATATATTCCCCCGGTTTTGATAGAAATACTGTATATGCGGTAAGTAAAAAAGGACTTTTATATGCCATAAAATCAGATGGAACCCTGAAGTGGACTTTTAAAGCCTCCGGATCTATAATTACCCCTCCCCTTGTTGATATGGCCGGCACTGTATATTTCTCTACAGATAAAGGACTGGTTTACGGAATTAACAGTCATGGAATAAAAAAATGGTCATTCAAATTAAAATACGGAAGAGCCATAGATTTAAATATATCTTCTGAAAGATTCTTATATATAGTATCAGATGCAGGATATATTTATGTTTTTGGAGAATAGTTCAATCAATAACCATTACCTCGCGTCACGCGTCACGCGTCACGCTTTACGATTTATTACAGGACGGTAATAGCTATGAATGTACTTGTATTAAATTCAAGTTATATGCCTGCAGGTGTAATAGGCTGGAGAAAAAGTATAAAATTATTATTTATGAATAAAGCCGATATAATAGAGCCTTCGGAATATATGATAAAGGGAATAAACAGAGATTATGTAATTCCTGATGTAATAAGACTTAAATACTACAACAGAGTATCCTATACCGGTTATAAATACTGCAGAACAAATATTTATAAAAGAGACAGATACAGATGCAGATATTGTAATAAATTGCTCAAGATAAGCGGTCCTATTACCATAGATCATATAATTCCCAGGAGCCGGGGAGGTAAAGATACATGGGAAAATACCGTTACTTCCTGTCTGGAATGCAATCATAAAAAAAGTGATCTTACCCCTGAAGAAGCAGGTCTGTCTTTAACACCTGGCAGTCTTAAGCCGACTTATTTTATAAGTCTTGCCAGTTTAAACCCCAAATGGATTAAATATATACCTATATCTTGAAGATATAGGAATTTTCATTTTTAATGGCGTAAAATAAA
>JBEHWO010000136.1:0-15424 GCA_040217695.1 Vulcanimicrobiota bacterium
ACGGGTAACGCGTTACGGGAGAAACCAATTCTCATTTTTCGTTGTGACCGGATCGGTCATGGCTGTTACTTGTTATTAGTTGATTAATTTTTCTATTTCTTCTTTTGTTGCAAGTAATTCTGTTCTTTCTCCGTCGGAAAAATTGTTTTTTGTTGCTTCTTCTATGAGACAGGCATGGTGGTAAAGAGCTTTGTGGTATTCTTTATTTGAAGTAATCACAGAGGTGTCTCTTATGAGCTGCATAAGTCTGAGAGAAACTGCCATATCGGTTTTACCGTACTGCCTCAATTGCGTAAAAGAAAGATCCAGTATTTCTTTAAAGCTTACTCTTTTGAGAGATACCAGCAGTTCTCCTGTAACAGGATCTTTTATCTCCCAAGGTGTAATATTTCTCTGAACCATACGAATGAGAATTCTTCCGAGATGGTCAATACAGGTAACTGCAGTGGTGGGATCGTTTATGGCAGGTGATATGGCTTTAAGGGCAATATCTACCATCTGTCTTATGCCAAGACATATATCCTGTTGAAAAGTTCTTACCGTACCTGTATCAAACGCAGATATACATATGTCTTTTATCTCTTCCGTTACCTTTTTTCGGGGGGTAATATACAGAAGAGGGCTTCCCTGAACAGTAAAATCACCTACCGGAATTTTGCAGAAAATTTTCACGCCGTATTCTTTTGCTGTCCATGCCAGTCTTTCATCGTCAATTAATTGAATGTAACCGGATTTATTGCTTAAAACATATACTGTATCTTCAGCAGGTACCGGGGAATATTCCAGGTTTTCTCCTCCCGTGGCTTTGCCGGGGAAAACGCTGTCTATTACCATTTCTGTTTCTCTGGCAATATGTTCATATATATAATTTACCTGTATATATTTTGACATATGATCTATAAAATATATTAACCAACCCATACATATCAGTGCCATAAATATAGCCATTGAGACACTGAGCTGTGGAACAAACAGATCAGGTTCGCCATGAATTGTACGCAGTAATAGCAGGCAGTAGGTAAAGGTTCCTATAAATACACCGAGAACATTCTGGCATGTTGTGTCTTCCATAAAAGAAGTCAGGATTCTTGGAGAAAATTGTACTGAAGATAAAGAAAGTGCCATGGCCAGCATGGAATAGACAATTGATGTTACGGTAATTATGGAACCTGCTATAGTGCCGAGTACTGTCTGTGCTGTTGCCGGTTCTCCTTCGAATCCGCAGGGAAGCCATTTTGTATATGATAAATTTATTATGCCATATTTTTCCAGGCTTACAAGTATTATTTCCAGAACAACATAGAATCCTGCTATGACAATAGGACGAAACAGCAAACCTGTCCGGAGATCATATAGTAATTGTTTTATTATAAATTTAATTCTCTGTAACATATAAAATCTTAATGCGTTATAAGCGTGACGCGTAAATTTCTCCATTTACTCCTTACATAAAATTCTTTAAATAAGTTAAAAATCCTGTATTCATTTTTTAAGAGGATTTTTTCAAATAAGTCGAATTATTTATCTAAAAAATATAAATTGATGTTTTATAGTTAATTTTATTCATAAATAATGACCTCGTAATGCGTAATGTGTTATGCGCAAGAGATATAAACCCGTCACGGGTTACGCGTTACGCGTCACGATAACTTGAATAATCTGGCAATGTGTATAGCATGAGATATGATGTGCGTAAATCACGCATTACGCATCACTCATCACGCATCACGCATTACGCATTACGCATCACGAATCTGACACAGGAGTTGATTTTATTGAAAAAAATTGCAGTAATGACAAGCGGCGGTGATTGCCCCGGCATGAATGCTGCTATAAGGTCCGTAGTAAGAACAGGCCTTACATATAATATTGAAGTATATGGCGTAGAACATGGCTACAGCGGGCTCATAGAAGGAAAAATCGCGAGATTATCTACAGCTGACGTGGCTAATACCATTCAAAGAGGTGGAACCTTTCTTAAAAGTGCAAGATGTATGGAATTTAAAACAGAAGAAGGACAGAAGAAAGCTGTTGCAAATCTTGCCGGACATGAGATTGACGGTCTTGTAGTTATAGGTGGTGACGGGTCATTAACAGGAGCAAATATTTTGCACAGGGATTATAATGTAAAGGTTATAGGTCTTCCCGGTTCAATAGATAATGATATATACGGCACAGATATTTCCATAGGAGCAGATACGGCTCTGAACAATATAATAAATTGCATAGATATGATAAATGATACTGCAAGCTCTCATGACAGAACCTTTATTATTGAGGTTATGGGCAGAAATTCCGGTTATCTTGCTGTAAGATCCGCTATAGCTTCAGGAGCCGAGGCAGTTTTAATACCGGAGGTTCCCTATAATCTTGAAAATATTATTCAGATGATAAGAAAGAGATATGAAGAAGGTAAAACAAGAAGTATTATAATAGTTGCAGAAGGTGTGGGATCTGCCTATGATTTCGGTAAGGTTCTGAGTCTTATGGGTGGCTTCGATACGAGAATTATGGTGCTGGGGCATATTCAAAGAGGAGGCAGTCCCAGTGTTTTTGACAGATTGATTGCCACAAGAATGGGTTCGAAAGCTGTAGAAGCATTGATGGAGGGAAAATCGGGTTATATGACATGCATGCAGGGTAATAATATTGACCTTGTGGAATTCAGCACAGTTTTATCCAGTAAAAAACCTCTGGACGAAACACTTCTGAAGCTTGCAGAATCGTTAATAAGTTGAAAGTCGTGAGTGGTGGGCAGTGACCAGTGAAGTAATTATAGTAGAATAACTGGTAACTGATAACTGGTAACTGATAAGAAAGGGGGAGGTTTATGTCATTGAGAAAAGCTTTTTCTTATTGCCTCATAGAGAATTCCTTTGAAGCAGGTAAACTTGCTGTAGAAGAAGTCAAAGAGAAACTTTCAGGCTCTGTTCCTGATATTCTTTTTTTGTTTACTACTATAGGACATAATATACCGGAGATTATAAAAGGTATATATTCTGTCTGTCCTTCCATCCATCTCTGCGGATGTACCGGCTCAGGCGTAATTACCGGTTCAGGATGTGATGAAGCAGGTCGTTCAGTCGGTCTTATGGGTATTAAGAGCGAAACAATAACATTTACCCCTTTTATTTTTACAGGTCTGTCAAAAGATGTAGAAAAAATCGGAAGACAGATAGGAAATAAAGTTAAATCCCTGGGGCTGAGGGCAGAAGATAAGCAACTTTTAATCCTTTTGCCTGACGGGCTTTTTCTCTCTTCAGGTCCATTCCTTCCTGCGATTAAAGATGAACTCGGCTACCATATTGATTGTGTGGGAGGTACGGCAGGTAATGATTACCATATATCCTCTCTCACATATCAGTTCTGTAATAATGAGGTTCATAATGATTCCGTTGCAGGTGTAGTAGTCGCAGGAGATTTTAATTATGCCATAGAAGTAAGTCATGGTTCGAAACCAATAGGACTTCCAAAGACTATTACAAAAGCTGCGGGAAACATATTGTATGAGATTGATGATGAACCGGTTCTTGAATTTCTGAAAAAACACTGGGGAGAAAGACGTTTCTCTAATTTCGGACAGAATCTCAATCTTTTTGGATTTGGCCAGTTATTTCAGGGGAAAGGATATTCACAGGATATTATTATAAGAGCCATACTGGGTTTTGAAGAAAATGGTATAAGATTAAAAACCCCTCTCCCTGAAGGAACCAGGATATATATGACCAGAAGAGACAGGGATATGGTGAAAGAAGAAACTCAAAAGATGGCAGAAAGACTTCTTTGTTCCCTGAAAAAACCTGACGAAAGTGCTTACTTTTATTTTGACTGTTCAGGGAGGGCTTCTCATCTATACGGGGAGACAGAACCTGATGTGAATAATTTACTTGACATCCTTGGAGATAAGGATATGATTGGCTTTTTTACCTTTGGTGAATATGCTCCCGTAGGGGGAGAAAATTATTTCCATAATTATACAGGTGTGGTTCTTGGAATTGAATGAAAATGAATGAATATCTGGAAGAAATAAAAAGATTAAAAGAAGAAAACAGAAAATATATTCAGGAAATTGAAAGTCTTACCTGTGAGATTACAAGATTGGAAGCCACTGTTATAGAGGAAAGAGGTATGGCAAATACAAAACAGCGTGCTTTAAATCTCTTTCAACTTCTTTATCAAAAAATTATGTCTCTCAAAGACAAGAAAAGTATCTTTTCTGTTACCGTTAAATTCCTTTCAGACGAGCTCGGATATGACAGGGTTATTATATATAAAAAGCTTGATGGCATATTCACCGTCATTGATTCCTGCGGTTATAGCGAAGAAGATAAAATATGTCTCTCCAATCCTTTCTTTTCGTCTGATGTTGAAAAGAAAAAAGGTATTGTTATTAACGGAATGAACAGAAAGATTTACAGTAAAGTATGTTATAAAGATAAATTTCATGTCACCTATTTTATTTCTGTTAACTTCCTCTTTAATTCCGAAGGAAATTATATTCTTTTTGCGGGAAATAAAACAGAAGATACAATAAGATATCCCCGTCTTACACAGCTGGATCTGGAAATGCTGCAGACCCTGGGAAAAGTACTGGTAATTGCCCTGGAAAATGCAGAATTATACAGGGATCTGGAAGAGATGGTAAACAAACGTACCGGACAACTGTCCGCAGCAAATGAAGAACTGCGAACAGCAAAAGAAGCGGCAGAGTCGGCGAATAAATTAAAAAGTGAATTCCTTGCCAATATGAGCCACGAAATCCGTACTCCCCTTAATGGTATAATCTCTATGACAGGTCTTTTACTCGATTGCAGTCTTTCACCTGAACAGCTTGATTATGCAAGAACTATTTATAAAAGCGGTGAAATACTACTGACTGTTATCAATGATATTCTGGATTTTTCTAAAATTGAAGCAGATAAGCTGGAACTCGAGTTTATGGATTTTAATCTCAGGGAGATCCTTGAAGATACTATGGATATACTTGCACTGAGAGCTCATGAAAAGAATCTTGAAATAAATTGTCTTATAAGAAATGACGTGCCTGTATTTCTCCGTGGAGATCCGGGAAGATTACGACAGATTCTTATTAATCTCATAACCAATGCCATTAAATTTACCGAACAGGGCGAAATAAAAATTGAGATTACTCGGGTAAAAGAAGCGAATTCTTCTGTTACAGTGAGATTTTCTATAATTGATACAGGGACAGGTATAGCCGAACATCGCAGAGATCGTCTCTTTAAATCTTTTTCTCAGATAGATGCTTCTATGACCCGCAGATATGGAGGAACGGGACTCGGACTTATTATTTCAAAAAAATTATCTGAAATGATGGGAGGACATATCGGTTTTGAAAGTATTGAAGGGAAGGGCTCTGAATTCTGGTTTACAGCAGTTCTGGAAAAGCAGTATAAGGAAGAGACAATTTTAATACCTGAATGTATTGCAGGCAGACCTGTTCTTATAGTAGATGATAACTCTACATCCCTGGCTGTTTTAAGAGAATATTTAACATCATGGGGATTTACTGTTCATGAAGCTTCCTCCGGTATGGAAGCACTGGGAAAACTTTATCACGCTGTTTCCTGTGACTCTCCTTTCAGCATATGTTTTATTGATTCCTATATGCCGAAAATGGACGGAGAAAGTCTCGGAGAAAAAATAAAGAGGGATATAGTTCTGGCAAAAACAGAACTTGTGCTGTTGAGTCCCTCTATTACAGTAGATATAGAATATTTAGAGACCAGAGGATTTTCAAAGTGTCTTATAAAACCTGTTAAAAGAGATTCCCTTTATGAAGTCATTCTTTCTCTGACTGGCCAGAAAATTCTTATTAAAGATAAGTCGGTAGAAAAATTTACAGAAACATATAAAATAAAGGGAAAAGATAAAAATAATATTCGTATTCTTGTAGTAGATGATAATACAGTCAATCAAAAGGTAGTTCTTCGTATACTGAGGAAAACAGGTTATAACGCCCATGCTGTCGGTAATGGCAGGGAAGCAATAAAAACACTTGAAGAAACTGATTACCATATGATTTTAATGGATGTGCAGATGCCGGAAATGGACGGTTTTGAAACTACCAGATTTATTCGGCAGTCACAATCCAGTCATGAGAGGATTCCGATTATAGCCATGACTGCTCATGCAATGAAAGGAGACAGGGAATTATGTATTGAATCCGGCATGGATGACTATATCTCCAAACCTATACAGATGCAGACTCTTATAGATATAATAGAAAAACATCTTGCAGCAAATACAGGCAGGAAAAGTGAAATTCATGCTGAAGAAACAGTGAGTGATAAAAATATTCTGGATCTGAAAAAACTTTTAAACAGAATTGATAATGACAGAGAATTTTGCAGAGAGATTCTGGAAGAATCTATGGAAATTATCATGGTAGAAAAAGATAAACTGAAAGAAGCATTTTACAACAGAAATAGAAATGATGTAAGAACCAGAGCCCATAATATAAAAGGAACCTGTGCAAATATATGTGCTAATTCTGTACATGGTCTGGCATGTGAGATAGAAATAATGGCAAGAGATGGTTCACTGGAGAACCCGGTTATTGTAGAGAAGTTAATAGAAGAAATACACAGGCTTGTTGCTGTGGTTGAGAATATTACAGTGAACGGTGGGTCGTGAGCAGGCTTATCCTGCGAGTCACGCGTTACGCGTCACGTAAATCACGCATTACTGCAGTGAGCATAAATAATACATATCTGCTCTCGTGACGCGTCACGCGTAACGCGTAACGGGAGGACAACGTTTATTACATGCTTATGCTCAGGTCAGTAAGCATTACGTCTCACGCATCACGCATCACGAATTTAAGGGGGTTTTATCATGAAAAAATTGAGCATGATTTTCCTGTTATTTTTAACAATGTTTCTCCTTATTTCCTGTCAGAAACAGGATGGAAACATGGCACAGGGAGGAAAAACAGGAAAATTGAAAGTAGCTTTTGTTTATGTAGGTCCTGTAGGTGACGGAGGATGGTCTTATACCCATGATAAAGGAAGGCAGGCAATGGAAAAAGAACTTCCTTTCGTAGAAACTACCTATATAGAAAATGTGCCGGAGAATGCTGATGCAGAAAGGGTTTTTACCGAACTGTGCGAAAAAGGATATAAGCTTATCTTCGCTACAACCCATTATATGGGGGTAATACAGAAAGTTGCAGCTAAATATCCGGATGTAGTATTTGAGGAATGTACGGGCTATGAAACTTCTAAAAATATAGGCATATATTTCGGAAAAATCGAACAGGCCAGATATCTTACCGGCCTTATGGCAGGTAAAATGACAAAAACCAATAAGATAGGCTATGTGGCAGCTCATACGATACCGGAAGTAATCAGAGGTCTCAATGCTTTTACCCTTGGAGTAAGAAAGGTAAACCCGAAAGCTACTGTTCATGTAGTATGGACTCATACCTGGTATGATCCTGCCAAGGAGAGGGAAGGGGCAGAGAGTCTTGTAGATATAGGTGTGGATATAATAGCCCAGCATCAGGACTCATCTGCGGCGCAGCAGGTGGCAGAAACAAAAGGCATATATTCTATAGGTTATAATTCTGATATGGCTTCTTTTGCACCGAAATCTCATCTTACTGCACCTGTATGGAACTGGACCGGTTTTTATACGAAAACAGTAAAGGAAGTTTATGAAGGTAAATGGCAGACTTGTTCCTACTGGGGAGATATAAAAGATGGCACTGTTGGCCTGGCACCCTTCGGTACTATGGTTCCTGAAGATGTAAAAGCATTGGTAGAAAAGGAAAAGCAGGCTTTTATTGATGGTAAACTGGATGTTTTTTCAGGACCTGTAAAAGATCAGAAAGGAAATGTAAAGATCCCCAACGGTAAAAGCCTTACATATACAGATAAAGAACTTGTTGAAATGGAATGGCTTGTAGAAGGTGTTGCAGGAGAACTGCCCGGGAAACACTGACCGGTTATCACCGGTCACTGCTCCAGCGCTTTTCTTATGGCCAGGGAAATATCCTTTACCGTAAACGGTTTCATGAGCAGTTGCTTTATGCCGATATCTTCAGCTTTTTCCGAATCTATAGATTCGCTGAAGCCTGTACAGATAATGATTGGAATATCGGACCTGATATTCAGAATTTTTTCTGACAGTTCCACACCTGTCATAACAGGCATTGTCTGATCCGTTATTATTATATCGAAAGAGTCCGGCTCTTTCAGGAAGATTTCCAGCGCTTCCCTGCTGTCTTCTGCAGAAGTAACTTTATATCCCAGACGGTCAAGCATCTTTATGGAAAAATCAACGAGATTTTTTTCATCGTCAACAAAAAGAATCCTTTCTTTACCGCCACGCAAAGGTAGCAGGTCTTCTTTTTCTTCTTTTTGGTAAGTTTCTACCAGAGGAATATATACATGAAAGACTGTACCCTTACCGGGTTCACTGTATACGGTAATTTCACCGCCATGGCTTTTTACAATCCCATGTACTACAGAAAGTCCCATACCTGTACCTTCACCGGTTTTTTTAGTAGTAAAATAAGGATCAAATATTCTTTCCATAACAGAACGGTTCATGCCATGACCTGTATCACTTACGGAAAGTTTTGCATAATTTCCGGCCTGTAATCCTTCATATTGTTTTGCAGTCATATGATCTAACTCAATATGTTCCAGTGTTATACCCAGTATGCCCCCTTTTTCTCTCATAGCATGGGCGGCATTTGTAGATAGATTCATTAAAATCTGATGCATCTGAGTTACATCTGCCATAATTATACAGCTCTTGCCTTTTATATTCTGTTTTATTTCAATTGTGGCAGGTAACGACGGTCTGAGCAGTTTAATGGCTTCTTTTATAATAAGAGAGAGATTTAAAGATTTTCTTTCCTGTTCATTCTGACGGGAGAAGGAAAGTATCTGTTTTACAAGATCCTGTGCCCTGGAACATGCTTTTAATACCTGGTTCATATTTTCCAGAGACATATTCCGGTCAGACAGATCATCTAAAGTCAGTTCCGTATAGCCCTGTATTATACCAAGGATATTGTTGAAATCATGGGCAATCCCTCCTGCAAGGGTTCCTATGGCTTCCATTTTTTGAGCCTGCCGTATCTGCTGTTCCAGTCTCTTTTTTTCTGCTTCCGATTTCTTACGGTTCAGAACATTTACAAATATTTCACTTACAAGTTTCATAACGGTTATATCTTCATTGTTCCATATTTTTTCCTTTTTTACGGCACTGAAACCGAGATGGCCAATCAAAGATTTATTTAATATAAGAGGGAATAACAGTAATGAACGGATACACAGTGACCGGTAGAATTTTTGTTCATAATCTGCTTCGGGAGGAAGTTCATAAATTGTTGGAACATTAATATATTCGAAGTTTTTTAATTTATCTAGTGACCAGGAAAAAGGTTCTAAAGAGAAATTTGTAAATCGTTGAATATGTGCCGTAATGCCACAACCGCACCATTCGTAGCCGTATTTTATAGTCTTTAAATCACCTGAATATATATATATGACTTCTGTCGACTCTTATGAACTCTCCTAATATCTTTAAAGATTCATTTATACCTTTATCAATATCTTCTACCGGAAGATTTATAAAATTGCCTGATATACCGGAAACCAGCTCTTCCATAGCGATTCTGTATTGAAGGGATTCTATTAACTTTCTCAGTTCATCTGTTCTCTCTTCAATTATTTCTTCCTGTATTTCGTAAAGAACTGAATTTCTCAAAATAAGAGCTACAATATATGATAGAGAATCCAGAACATGCATGATTTCCGATGTCCTGGATGAGTCCATGAAATCAAGAATTAATAAAAGACCGATCCTGTTGTTTCCAATCTTCAGGGGCACTGCGAGAGAAAGTCCGAATTCCATAGATTTGAGAATATGTCCTATATCAGAAGGAAGTTCTTCAGGTTTCCATAATTCTGTCTTATCGATAGTATGACCGAATACTGCCAGTTTTTGAAGTTCAGGTCTTTCAGACAGATATTTCCATCTGTCAGGACATATACTGATAACCCTGTGTCCTTTTTCTCTCTTACATTGAAGGAGAATTACAACTCTTCCCCCAACCAGTTCCCTTATCTGTTCTGTAAGATATTTTCCCAGTTCACCGGGATTTTCAGCATAATTTAAAATATGTTCAAGTATGTCCAGAGTCATCAGTTGCAGTGCTTTCATATATCAAAATTCTCTATTGCCATATCAATTTCCTTCTGTATATTATCCGGAGAAATTGTTAAAATATTCCACTCCAGGCCGGTAAAGGAAGCAATTTCATTCAGAGTATCAACCGGTATATTCCTGAAACCTGTATGGAGATAAAGTAAAGAGCTGTGCATGTCTTTCATTAAATTTTTCTCTATATCATCTTTCAGGCCAAGATGTTTTTTAAATATTTCTTTCCATCTTACAAGCCATTCCTCCAGTAAAAAAAATACTCTCTTCTTTCTCAGTTCCCTGTATTTTTCTTTTCCGACGAGTATTTCGCAGCAGTTGATACCTGTTACTCTTACTACGGTTCCGTTTTTTTCAAAATCTCTCATAGAAGGAGAACAATCTCCGTATAAAAGCAAAACCTTATTTCCTTTATGAATTTCTTCTTCAATAGTTTTTTTCAGATAAGCATTTAATTCCTGGGGGTTCATATGAAGCATGCTGTCAATAAAAATAATATTAAACTTTCTTTTTTGTAGAAAAGTTTCTATTTCATTACGAAATATTGAACAGGAAAGGACGGTTATGTTTTTGTTCATATTTTACCTTTACGGAGAAGGCGTGACGCGTAAGGCGTGACGCGTAGATTACCCCTGCTCACTTTTCACCATTCACTACTCACTTCTTACTTACAGACGAAATAATTGCCTGAATATTTTCTGCGTGAGTATCATATGGCACATCAGATCCTGATGTGGACAGAATAAAATGATGATCTTCCCTTCTGTTATTCAGTATGTTAAGACACATGTTTCTGATGTTCTCTGCATTGCTTTTATTCAGTGTAGATCCGTCTATATTTCCCAGTAAAAGTCTTTCGGAGCCGGCTTTATTTCTGGTCTCTGAGAAACTGTCTCTGCTGTCTATAACAAAAGCTGCCACATTGGGAAGATTCATATAATAATCTATTACAGGAGCAACAGGTGTGCCTCCATGATGTAAAATAATACCTCCTCTGACTTCTTTAAACACTTCTCTGTATACAGGCAGTACAAGTTCTTTAATAATATTTTTTGTAATAACAGAAGGGCTTGAGAAAACAGCAGGAATAACCACAAAATTTGCTCCGTCACAGAGGAGAGCATTTGCCCAGTTTACAAAAAACCTTCCTGTTTGTTCCAGAATTTTTCTGGCATTATCTCTGTTAAACATGAGTGTGTAAATCCAGGCATCTATACCCATTACAAGAGCCGGAAGATCGGCAGGGCCGAGTAAAATACCTGCCAGAGGCATTTTCTTACTATATTTCCCGGCAAGTCCTCTTGCAGATTCTCTGATATATAATAATCTCTCTGAAGAATCTATATCAGGTAAGGGAAGTTTTAAAAATTCTTCTGCAGATTTTACTGAAGATTCTGACATGTTGGGAGGCTGATTTTTAAAAAATTTAACCCTGCTTCCCAAGGCCTCTCCTTCGGCAGTCAATACGAAAGGAGAAAAAATTATATCAGGGTGAAATTTTTCTATTACCGCACTCTGACCTTCCACGTAAGCCTCAGAATCTGTGTAATATTTATCAAGAGGACATCCTGTAAGCCTTGCACCGTAAAGACTCAATGTAACACTTACTGCCGGCCTGTCCGAAGGCTCTCCTTTAATAGCACAGGTAATTCTTTCCAGACTGTTCAATTTAATCTCCCTTTCTCAAAGATTTTTTCCACAGTTCATCCATCAGATCAGGTACTCTGAAGGCATTTCTTGCAGTACCGTCACCACCAACTTCGACTAACAATTCAGGTCTCAATATGAATACAGCTCCTCCTGCGGCAAGCTGAATATGTCCGGTAAGATTTCTTCTGTCTATTTCATTACGTACTTTCCTGATATTCATGGCAGTGGTATACATCATTGCTGAAACTGCGATAACTCTTGCATTAACCTCAATGGCTTTATTTATAAATTCTTCAGCAGCCACGTCATTGCCGAGATCGTAAACCTGCCAGCCTGAAATAAGAAGGGCTGAAACTACAAGTTTTCTTCCAAGGGAATGATAATCATCTTCTATATTTCCTATAACAATCGAGCCTTTATTTTCAGAGGATTTCGAAGAAGCATTTGAGAAAACTTTGGAAAGGACATCGTCGGCAATTATCCCTGCTACATACCCCTGGGCAAGTGTAACACCGTCATCTTTTAACCACATGTCTCCTATTTCACAGAGAACCGGTTCGAGCAGTTGAGTTACAGATACTTCATAGCCATGAATTGATGCAAAATTGTCAATAATATTGTTTGCACGAGCCCTGTCACCATCAAGTATTGAGGCAATTAAGTCATGTTTCGGTTTATCCATACCTTTCCCTCCTTATATATAATATTATGAAAGGAGAGGAAATTTTTGTCAAGGTGTTATTTTCAGGTCTCCGGTATGTATGTTATAATATTTACTGAGGTGAGCATAAATAATAGATAACTGCTCTCGTGACGCGTGACGCGTGACACGAGAAAGACCTTTATTACATGCTTATGTTCAGGTCAATATATAACCGGAAGAACAAAAATATCAGAAAGAGGATTATTGGTTTTCAGAAGGGGAGGCACTGAAATTCATTATGTATTTATCCATGCAAAAGAGGATATAAGCCTGAAATATTTATAACAGAGTCCGTCTGTAAACTGTCTTCAGGGAATGACGAGGATGTAAAAATGACAGAAAATAACATAGCAGTTTCAATGAAGGATATAACAAAGAGATTCCCGGGAATAATAGCAAATAATAAAGTGAATTTTGATGTGAAAACCGGAGAAATTCATGCTCTTCTCGGAGAAAATGGCGCCGGTAAAAGTACTCTTATGAGTATTCTTGCCGGTCTTTATCAGTCTGACGAAGGAGAAATATTCATAAGAGGAAAAAAGGTTCGAATAAGATCTCCCAGAGAAGCCATAGAACTTGGTATAGGAATGGTTCATCAGCATTTTATGCTTGTTGAAACAAACAGTGTAACTGAAAATATAGTACTGGGACATAAAAATCTGGGATTTTTCCCTGATATGAAAAAACTGAACAGTGAAATAATGGCACTTTCTGAAAAATACGGACTCCCTGTGGAACCACTGGCAAAGATATGGCAGCTATCAGTAGGAGAACAGCAGAGGGTTGAAATATTAAAGGTACTTTACAGAGGAGCAACTATTTTAATTATGGATGAACCTACTGCAGTGCTTACTCCTCAGGAAAGTGACGAATTATTTAAAACTATGAAAAGAATGACGAAAGAAGGTCATTCTATTATATTTATAAGTCATAAGCTGGATGAAGTCATGGCCATATCTGACAGGATAACAATTTTAAGGGGAGGTACTTTTATCAGCACCGTTTCCACCTGTTCCATAGATAAAAAAGAACTGGCTAAAATGATGGTCGGAAGGGATTTGCTTTCAGTTATAGAAAGGCCTCAGGGAACTGCAGAACAGAAGGAAATATTAAAAGTAGAAAATATATCTTCTCTCAATGATAAAGGGTTGGAAGCTTTGAAAAATGTGACCTTTTCCTTATATTCCGGAGAAATTCTCGGTATTGCCGGAGTGGCAGGAAACGGCCAGAGTGAAATGTCTGAAGTATTAGCAGGACTGAGAAAGGTTACTTCAGGTACTATTCATCTTGGGGACCATGATATAACCATATCTTCTGTAAAGGAGCTTATAGACAGAGGAGTAAGTTATGTTCCTGCAGATAGACTGGGTGTTGGACTTGTGCCGAACCTGGATGCCTGTGATAATATTATATTGAAGAATTACAGAAAACCACCTGTAGGACAGGGAATTTTTCTTTCGAGACCTGAAATGGAAGTTCTGCTGGAAAAAATGATTTCTGATTATGAGATAAAAATACCTGACAGAAAAGCTCCTGTAAGGCTCCTTTCAGGAGGAAATCTTCAGAAATTACTCCTTGCAAGGGAATTGGAAGGAGACCCGAAACTCATTATAACGGTATATCCTTCAAGAGGACTCGATATAGGAGCTACGGAATTTGTCCATAAAGTAATTCTGAAACAGAGAGAAAGAGGCGCTGCAATTTTACTTGTTTCCGAAGATTTAGATGAACTTATAAGTTTGAGTGACCGTATAGCAGTTATATATGAAGGGCAAATAATGGGAATCCTCACGAGAGAGCATTTTAATAAAGAAGCCATAGGACTTATGATGGCAGGGACAGAAATGTGTCAACACTGATTACCGCTCCAGGAAAAAGAGTATCCGAAAAAAACCTGTACCATTTGTATACATGAGTTTTTTGCTCCCGTCATGCGTTACGGGTCACGATATATAAGATTTTGGTTACTAATTTATCTGTTACCATCCTCGCGTCACGCGTTACGGGTCACGATATAAATTATAAATATGATATATTCTAACAGATCCTTAGTGCTGCCAGCGGTAAATACGACACCTGATAATCTGTAACCTTGTCTCCTCCCGTCACGCGTCACGCGTTACGAGTTACGATATAGAGTGTCTCTCTGGATGCTATTCTGCATTTTGCCATGTTAAAAAAAAGTCTGTGGAAATCCTATTACATTCGAAAGCTGTAAAGTCTCATTCACTTTCTGCTGAAGTTCCGGCGGAAGTTCACCGCCATCTCTCGCGGCAATTTGCGACAATGCGAGTAAAAATTCCATCTTGTTTGGCATGTCTCCTTTGAAAATTGCCATCATTTGCTCAGGATTATTTTTATTCTTTAAGATACCTTCGTTTTTTTTGTAAAAATTCTGCAGTTCGTCACATAAAATATTCATGGTTTCTTTTATTTTATTAAAATTTTCTTCACTCATTTTCTTCTGTTCCTGGCCGGGAATACCATTTTTTTCCATCTCTTCTTCTGCAGGACCATTGTATAAATTTTTAGCAGACATACCTGATTTTTCCCATCCGGAAAATTCAGAACCGGGAGCTTCGGGACTGGCCGGTATTTCATTATTCTTTTCTGTCTGTTTTGTTACAGACGTTTCTATGTTTTTTATGGGAGCTTTTTGCTGTGTTGTTCTTAAACCTATTCCATTAATTGATGACATATAATCAACTCCTATAAGATAAATATTTTTAACTATAAATTATATTATTAATTATAAATTATATCACGGGCATTATTTTTTGTCAATTCGTCACATGTAGAATCGTGACGCGTAACGCGTGACGCGTGACGGGAGGAAAACTTTTATTACATGCTTATGCCCGGGTCAGTAGTTTA
>JBEHWO010000137.1:0-15398 GCA_040217695.1 Vulcanimicrobiota bacterium
AAAATAGATGTCCTTATAGGAACACATCCCGATGGTGATCATATCGGAGGTATGGATAGAGTAATAGATTCCTTTGACACAGGTAAAGTATATATGCCAAAAATATCCAAAAATACAAAAGCCTTCGGTGATGTTATAAAAGAGCTGAAAAAAAGGAATTTAAAAATCGACAGGCCTGTCGCAGGCCAGGATATTGATTTTGATAATAGGATATCAGTCAAAATACTGGCTCCTAACAGTGATAAATATGATGATACCAATAATTATTCCATAGTTCTGAAGGTTACTTACGGAAAGACCTCTTTTCTCCTTGCAGGTGATGCAGAAGATATATCAGAAGAGGAAATGTTGAAAAAAGGATATGATCTGAAAGCAGATGTTTTAAAGGTAGGCCATCATGCAAGCAGAAGTTCTACAACACCGAAATTCCTCGGTGCCGTATCGCCGAAATATGCTGTCATATGTGTGGGAAAAGGGAATAAATACGGTCATCCCCATAAAAAAACTTTAAAGAAATTAAAAGACAAAAACATTGAAATATATCGCACGGATAAAGACAGTACAATGGTATTTAACAGTGATGGGAACACAGTGCAGGTAAGTAATGAGTAGCGTGATGCTTCGTAGCGAAGTGCTCACCGTTCGCTGCTTACTACTTTTATCTGTGTGGAAAGGCTGAAAATTCTCCCGTTTATGTCATAATTAACTTCTCCGAAGAATGCGCTGTAACCGCTCTCAGGTTTTTCCATATAATAATCATATATGCCGCTCCGTTCCTTTACCTGCTCCGATGTCCACGTAACATTTCGAAAATCCTTTATCATTGAAAAGCTTTTAAATACTGTAACTGATAAAGGTTTTATATCACTTGAAACAGTGAGTGTTGAACCTTTAAGAGAATCTTTGAAATGCCATGCCGGTTCCGGGAACATTTTTTCTCCTGAAATGGTATAAATAAATGCAGTAACAGTATTGATAACTCTTCCTGTATCTTCAAGTCTGTGCCCGCTGTTAGGAACATAAAGAATCCATTTTGGCCCGGGAAGACCATCCCAGTAAAGGTTTAATCCGTCGAGCGTCCAGTACCGGTCATTTGTACCGTTAACAATAAGTTTCGGCAGAGTTAATTTCTCTCTGTAGCTGTAAGGATCAACCATGGAAAGAAGTTTTCCTCCTTCTTCCGTAGAAAGTTTATCCAGTATGCCGTTATCTCTGTAGTCATGTATTTTATCACTTGCTTTTCCGTATATCTTCACCTGACGTTCCATCTGTTTTTTCATATTCAGTGTATCTATTACCATGGGAACAATGGCTTTAACTCTTGTATCCTCTGATGCTGCCGTAAGCCATGAAGTCCAGCCTCTTTTGGAAACTCCTGTTACTATGAATTTTTTTACAGGCGTCAGACCTTCCTGTTTTGTAAAATCTTCTAAAGAATCCATAGATTTTATAACCGATTTCACCATAGGAAAAAGAATTGGCCAGTCTTCATTACCTGTTTCAAAAAACTTTAAAAAACTGTAGGCGACAAGGGCATCTTCTCTTTTTCCATCAAAAAGAGGCTGGTTTGGCACATTCCAGAGGACTGCAACAGGAGTACCGCATGATCTGGCAAGAGTAATACCTGCAAGATCAACCATAGAATGGGCATTACCGCCTGTATTAAAAACAGTACAGAAATCAGGATGTTCTATCTTATCAGGATAAAAAATCTGAATTTTATGGTTCCATACAATTCCTTCCCATTTCTGAGAGATCATATGTAATTCATAGATTTTTCCGCCTGAAACATTTTTTTCTGAAACCTTTTCCCACATATAGTCAGACTCGGATTTTTTTATATATGAAGAAAGATCTGCCATACATTGATTGGTGAGAATAAACATAGAAAAAATCATAAGTAATAATGTTTTTTTATACATAAAAACATCCCTTTCATTGTTAATCGTAACGCGTGACGGGTGGTTCAAAACTCACGACTCACTGTATTATATTCCCCTGTTAACTTTTATTTCCTCTTATACGTCTATAATTATAGTTACTTTCATAACTTATTAGAAATTAAGTGCTTCGTGACGCGTAAAGCGTTACGATTCTCATATAAATAAGTTATGAAATACGCTTATAATAAAATACTCTATATAGTAATTTAAACTTAAATATGATAAAATTTCTGAAAGTAAAATTCAAGCAAAGTTCTCGGACAAAGGCTTTCAGATGATAACAGATGTGCAGCATGATGAACTCAATGATGAATATCTTATAAAAGAATTTCATAATGGGAAATCGGATAATTTTTCTATTCTTTTTCAGAGACATTATATTATGATTTTCAATCTGTCTATTCGTATGCTCGGCAATTACGAAGAAGCAGAGGATGTAACGCAGGATGTATTTATAAAAGCCTATAAACATTTGAATAATTTTAAAGGCCAGTCAAGTTTTAAAACGTGGATCTATAAAATAGGAAGCACTACCTGTATAGATGTTATAAGAAAGAAAAAATCCCTGTGGAATTATCTGTCAAAAATTACAGAAATAAAAGAACATGAATCCGAAGATAAGGAATGGGTTCAGGATGTGCTGAACAGTCTCCCGGAACGGCAGAGATTGCTGTTAATAATGAAATATATACAGGATTTTTCCAGTAAAGAAATAGCAGAAATACTGAATTCTACGGAAGGAAGTATCAAGGTACAGATCTGCAGGGCAAGAGAAAATTTCAAAGAAAAATCAAAAAAATATTTATAAGTTCTTTCCCCGCGTCACGCGTCACGTTTACGATAAAAGAAGGTGGTTCTATTGGATTGTAACAGGTTCATAAAAAAAATCCATGATTCTCCTGAAGAAGATAAAAATAATGAAATAATATCCCATCTGGATAAATGTCCTTTATGTAAAGAAGAATACAGACTCATGGAAAATTCCATAGAAGCCCTGAAGGTGGTAGAGATAATAATACCCCGTGCAGATAAAATGTGGGGAGAAATCAGCAGAAAAATTTCAGAAAAAAAAAGAAAGCCTTCATTTTACATGCCACGGGCCATACTTATACCTGTATGTATTATTCTCATAATATGTGCAGGAATACTTTTGAACCATATAAAAAAAGAATATACTGCATATAGAGAGATAAAAGAAATATACCGCCTCATGGCAGAGAACAATTATAATGCTTCCCTGGAAAAAACCCGTATATTAATAAGTTCTTCCCATGAGTCAAAAAATTTACCTGAACTTATGTTTATAGAAGGAAAATGTAATGAAAAACTCGGTAATAAAAAAGAAGCAGTAAAGATATATAAAGAAGTGGCGGAAAAATTTCCCGGTACGAATTTCGCGGCAGAAGTTTTTTATATGGAAGGATTGAATCATGAAAAATCCGGCAATATTGCGGAAGCAGCAAAGAATTACTCTTATATAATAGATAATTATGTATATGAAAAATTATGGTTTTTTGAAGATCTGGCATTAAGGCTGAAAACATGTGAAACAACACTGGCTGAAGAGGAAATGCTGTTTACAATGAGAGGCGAGAATAAACATGCTCAGAGCCATCAGGAAAATCTGAGAAAAATATCAGATATAATAGAAAAATATTTTCCTGAAAAAAAGAAGATATCGCCATAAGCGAAGGAGAATTGTTTATGGACAGAGAGGAATTTCAGAAATCACTGGAAATAGCTGAAAATCTCATTAAATATAAATCATTCTTTCCACATATCTTCTACCAGGTCTGCTATTTCTTCTTTTCTTTTCTTTGTTTCTTCATAATCAACAGTAATATCGAGAACATCACCTTCTTCTGCACCTTCAGGTATAAGTTCCCGGGGAAGATCGACTGTTTTTTTATCGGAAAGTTCTACAACAGCATAGTTTTCTTCGAATCTATCTATTATTACTTTCATTAATATAAACACCTCTTTAATAAAGGTTATTATTTTATAGATAGTTATGAAACTAACTATATTATAAAACTATTATAAGTTACTGAAAAATAATTTGCAATTCTAAAATAGAATCATCATATTCTCAGACAGAATCTTAAGTTAACAAAATTTTAACAATTTGCTAATATTTTTTTAATAATGATCGTATAATATACTAGATGAAAAGAAATATCTTAAACAAAGTCAAAAATTAATTTTAAAGATAAAGAAGTATGAAAGGAGGAGATAACATTGTTAGGTCAAGTAAATGAAATGTGTGCTTTCTACGAGAAAGCTCTTGACGCAGCATCTCTCAGACAGAAGGTATTGTCGGAAAATCTCGCAAACATCAACACTCCGGGCTATCAGGCAAAGGATGTAGCCTTTGAGGAAACTATGAGGCAGGCTGTAGCACAGGAAGGTTTTGTAAATCCTAATACAAAAAACAAAACCGTAACTGCCCAGGTATCTGATCCCCGCCATATGAAATTCGGGCATTTTGATATGGCCAGTTTTAAAATGCCTGTAAATTATCAGAGCGGGAAACTGGACATAAACCAGGAAATGGTAAAATCAGTTCAGAACCAGATGATTTATCAGCAGATGGCCAGCAAAATCGGCGGTTTACTGTCAGGCGTAAGTTACGTTATAGACACAGTGAAATAATTTATGTTATTTATTATGAAGGAGGAATGATATATGGGTTTCTTTCAAGCAATGGAAATAAGTGCATCAGGTATGACTGCACAGAGAATGCAGATGGATGTTATTTCTCAGAATCTGGCAAATGTAAATTCCGTAGGTGAAGACGGAAAAGCATATAAAAGAAAAGTAGCCATGATGGAAACAGAAGACAGTCCTCAGTTTGTTATTCCATGCGGCGGAGCAATGGGCAATGAAATAAGAGGACAAAGCAAAGGCGGCGGAGTAAAAGTCACCGGAGTAGTAGAAGATAGCAGTTCTGTAAGAAAAATTTACGATCCTTCAAATCCCAACGCAAATAAAGAAGGCTTTGTAGAGGTTTCAAATGTAAATGTAATTTCCGAGATGACCAATATGATACAGGCCAGCAGAGCCTATGAAGCAAACTCAACTGCAATACAATCGGCAAAGAAAATGTTACAGACTGCAATGGATATAGGAAAGCAATAGAGCTATTTTTAAGGAGGTGCGTAAATAATGTTCGATCCAGTCAGTTCAATCGGAAGAAGCAGTATACAACCAATTGATATGTCCTTTACAAAGGGAGCGGGAAAGCCTCAGGAAGAGACAGAAGGGTTTGGCAATATGTTTTCCAAGGCTTTTTCAAGTGCCAACAAGGCTATGTATTATGCAGGGCAGACAGGACGTATTGTAGCTATGGGCGGAGATATAGAAATGCATGAAGTCTCTATAGCAGGTCAGAAAGCCAAGATAGCCCTTCATCTTACAACACAGATAACAACCAAGATTACTCAGGCATGCAGTCAGTTATTCCAGATGCAGCTCTAATCTTTTTACAAATAGATATAATATAGATCTTAAAGGTTTGCATAAAATAAAAAAGAGAGGTGTTTTAAATGGCAGGAACAGAAAATGAAAAAAAGGCTAATAAAATGGATGACATACTGAAAAAAATTATGTCTTTACCGCTTTATGTACAGTTAGGCGCCGTTCTTGTTTTCATAGGCCTTATATCAGGTGCGGTCTGGTACTGGGGGTACCGTGCTCCTAACTTTGCTATGGAAAGACTTTATACAAAGGAACTAACAGCGGAAGACATTGATGAAATCAAAAAAGAATTAAATTCTATGGGTTATACAGAAGGGGTAGAATTCAATATAGTAAAAGGTGAAAAAACCTCTTATATCATGTCACAGCGTCAGCTTAAAGCCAAGATGCTTTCTCATCTTTCAGATTTAGGTCTGCCCAAAGGTGCAAGACAGAGTTTTTCCACTCTTAAAACAGGATTTTCCGATACCGAAGCAGACAGACAGGCAGCACACCTTCATGCACTGGAAGGGGAAATTGAAACTTCTATTGTATCTATGGAAGGCATAATCAATGCAAGAGTAAGAGTTGTACTGCCGGACGAAAGTCTTTTTGAAGAAGACAAACAGCCTGCAAAAGCAACTGTTATGATAGATACAAAAAGCGGTTACAATGTATCGAAATCTCAGATACAGGGTATTATTAATTTAGTTTCCGGTTCAGTAGCAAGACTTTCACCGGAACACGTTCAGGTAGTTGATCAGAGAGGAGTTACCCTCTCGGCTCTCGTAGCTTCAGAAGAAGATCCTTTCGGTATGCCTACCTCAGGCACACAGATGCAGAGACAGAAAGAATTCGACAAAGAACTTACAGACAGAGCACAGTCACTCTTAGACAGAACCCTTGGAGCAGGTGAAGCTGCTGTAGAAGTCAAGACAAGCCTTAATTTCGATCAGAGTAAAACCACTATGAAAGTCTATGGTAATCCCGGAGGAGGAACTAACAGTGGTATGGCTGTTTCCTCAAGCGATTCCGAAACCGGCGCAGGCTCGGGCGGCGGAGATCAGGGTTATATTACTATAGGCGGAAGAACTGTGGGCGTAAACCATGCAGGAGGCGTTCAGCCTGTAGGCGGCGGAGATCAGGTAGTAGCATCAAACAGCGGTGTTTATGTTCTCAGTGAAGCTGTAAAAACCGAAACATATAATAATAAAGGCGGAGATAACGGCGTGGCACCATCAGGTGGCGGCGGCGGTAAAAAAGGTTCCGACTATATAAGTACAGACAAACAGACCAATTATGTAATCAACGAAAGAAACGTTGAAACAATAGAAGCTCCCGGTCAGGTAGAAAGAATAACAGTTGCTCTTATGCTTAACAATCAGCCTGAAAACAGAGTTGAGCAGATAAAGAATGCAGTGGCTGCTTCCGTAGGAATCGATCAGAGCAGAGGAGATGTAGTGAGTGTAAGTAACTTCCCCTTCAAAACCTCTGAATACGATATTATGCGTAAAGAAATGCTGAGTGCTCCAGTAGGAGAAAGACCTGGCAACAAAGCCAGTCTTCCTGCAGTAAACAAAGCAGTATTTGCATGGGCGGCAGCAGGTACAGTAATTATTATGTTAGTTATATTTGCTATGTTCCTTGCCAAACAGAAAAAGAGCAATAAAGAAAAGATGCAGCTCCATCTCACAGCAGGCCCCGGATCATCAATCAATCCTATTTCCGATCTGTTAAGTGACAAGAGCGGCAGAACTGTAGCACCATCATCCAATAATACTACAGTATCATGTGATCAGCTTACCAGAATGGCAAAAGAAAAGCCTAACAAGGTGGCTGAATTATTAAAGACATCCTGGATGTCAGAGAAATAGCAAGGAAGTGTTTATATAGTGGGATTAAATCTCAGTGCAAAGCAGAAAACAGCAATTCTCATAGTATCTCTTCCTCCGGAGGTATCGACTCAGATTATGAGGGAATTTTCCCCGGAGCAGACCCAGGAGATAAGTGCGGAAATTGCAAAGTTACCCAATGTATCTTCTGATGTAAGAAATGCTGTTATAGATGAGTTTTTCTCCCGTTCTTCCGCTCCATCGGATATGATGGCAACCAATATTATGGGAGGCGGAGCTGCAAGCTTCGCCGAACAGGTACTTCAGGAAGGACTCAGCGAAGTAGAAGGAAAAGAGATAGTTACTGCCAGTAAAAGACCTCTCGGTTTCTTGAGACAGGTTGAACCGGAAGCTATAGTTTCTCTCTTAAAGAGAGAACATCCTCAGTCGATAGCTCTGGTTCTTTCTTATTTGGAGGCAAAGCAGGCGTCAGATGTACTCAGACGTTTATCTGCCAGCCTTCAGACTGAAGTAGCAAGAAGACTGGCGGAGATACAGAAGGTAGATCCTGATGTACTGGCTGAGATTGAAAGTCTTTTACAGAACAGATTGAAATTCCTTATAGACGGAGGCGGAGATTACGGAGAAGCTGACGGAAGAGAAGTATTATTGAATATACTCAGCAAAGCAGATAAGAGTACAGAAGAGAGAATTCTGACAGGTCTCACAAGGAAAAATCCCGGACTGGTCAGGGATCTGAAGAGAAAACTCTGCGACTTTGATGATCTGCAGCATATCAATGATGAAGGACTGAGAGAAGTAATTCGTCTTGCCGATACGAGAGATTTAATCTTAGCACTTAAAGGAGCAGATTCTCAGATAGTAAAAAGAGTATATAGATGTATGGCTCCTGAAGCTGCAAAAGCTCTTAAAGAAGATATGGATGCCCTGCCTTCCGGAAGGGTGGATGAAGATCAGGTAAGAGCTGCACAGCAGGAAATAAGAAATATACTCAGAAATTTAGTATCACTCGGAAAAGTAAGGATTGCTTCTTAATTGAAATAAAGGCGGTCAGGTGGTTGGATTCTGACCACCTGACCGCCTCTATTTTTATGTGAGGTACATTATGAACAATAATATGAACAATCAAAAAAAAATAATAAAATTTACGAAACCCACGTCAGATCCTCTTGTAATAGGTGCAGGAGGCGGGGTTAAAACCGTAAAAAAAGAACTTCCTCAACAGCACAGGGGACAGCTTATAATAGGTGCCAGAGGAGTAGTAAAACCTTCCGAAATTCCTCAGCCCCAGCAGCAGAAATTACCGGTTGAATCTGTTCAGGATAGACATCAGCAGGTTCAGCCTCAAATACAATCTGCGCCACAGGGACATGACAGTGACATTTCCCCTTCTGCACAGGTAACAGGCAATCAGGCTGTCGATCCTCTTGCTGCCAGAACAATCAGAATAGAAAAAGTAGCAGAAGAAAAGATGGCAAGGGCAGAACAGATGCTTGAAGAAGCATCATCGAAAGAAAAATATGCAAATCAGCAGTTAGAAGAAGCCCAGATCAAAGGGAAAGAGATAGTAAAAGAAGCCCAGGCAAAGGCAAAAAAATTGATAGAAGACGCCAAACAGTACTGCCAGCAACTTCAGGCAACCTCGGAGAGAGAAGGTTTTGAACAGGGTAAAAATCTGGGTGTAGAAGCAGGTAAACAGGAAGCAGGAGCCATGATGCAGCAGGCCATGACCCTTATAAACCGCATACTTGAAGAAAGAAGAAAGGTCTACGAACAGGTAGAACCGCAGGTGGCAGATCTTGCTTTGAAAATTGCAGAAAAAATCATCAATACCGAAGTAACACTTAATAATGAAATAGTTTTAAATCTGATAAAATCAAACCTGGATAAAATAAAAGACAGAGAAGAAATTATAGTACGTGTAAGCCAGGATGATTTTCCCTATGTAAAAGAACATGAAGATGAACTGAGAAAAATACTTGAAGGAGTAAAGAAATTCCGTATAGAAGCAGACGGTGTTGTAGACAAAGGTGGCTGTATGCTTGAAACCAACCTGGGTAATCTTGACAGCAGAATAGAATTTCAACTGGAAATCATGAAGAGAGCTTTTGAGCAAAACATGAAAGAGTCATGAGTCGTGAAGAGTGATCTGGTCACCGGTCAACGGTCACTGAAAAAGGAGGAGATAATAATGGATATACTTGAAAATTTAACACCTCCGGAAATAAATCTGAAGAAATATTATGATATTGTAAATGATACAGTTCTGGTAAAAGAACATGGAAAGGTACAGCAGATTGTCGGTATAGTTATAGAATCCGAAGGTCCCGGAGGAAATGTAGGAGAAATATGTTATATTTATCCTAAAGATAAAAGTAAGCCCCCTCTGAGGTCAGAGATTGTAGGTTTCAAGGGAGGCAGAGTATTGCTTATGCCTTACGGAGAACTGACAGGTATAGGCCCGGGATGTGAAGTAAGAGCAACAGGTACAGTATTACAGATAGAAGTCGGGGATCAGCTGATTGGCCGTATCATAAACGGTCTGGGAGAACCTATTGACGGGAAAGGCCCTATAAACAGCGGTAAATTTTACCCTATTTATAATGATCCTCCCAGTCCCTTTGTACGTCCTCCTATAGCCGACCCTCTGCCTACAGGCTGTAAACTCTTCGATGCGTTCCTTACCTTTGGAAAAGGCCAGCGCCAGGGTATATTTGCAGGAAGCGGCGTAGGGAAAAGTACGACTCTGGGTATGATAGCAAGAGAAACTGCTGCCGACATAAATGTATTGACTCTTGTAGGAGAACGTGGCCGTGAGCTTCGAGATTTCGTAGAACATGTTTTAAAAGAAAAAGGTATGGCACGGTCCGTTATTGTAGTGTCCACATCTGACAGACCGGCTCTTGAAAGAATTAAATGCTGTTTTACAGGTACAACTGTATCAGAATATTTCAGGGACCAGGGTAAAGATGTTATGATGATGTTAGATTCTGTAACACGTTTTGCCATGGCACAGCGTGAAATAGGTCTTGCAGTGGGTGAACCGCCTGCTACAAAAGGTTATACTCCGTCTGTATTTGCAATGCTTCCAAAATTACTTGAAAGACCGGGCACTGCCCCTGTAGGAACAATTACAGCCCTTTACACGGTTCTTGTAGACGGTGATGATATGGATGAACCAATAGCAGACTGTGTTCGTTCCATTCTGGACGGTCATATTGAATTAAAAAGAAAACTTGCGGCAAGACAGATATTTCCATGTATAGACCTTGGCCCGAGCGTAAGCCGTCTCTTTGGTGAAGTAACAACAGAAGTACATAAAAAAGCTGCAGGTGCATACCGCGAAGCGTGGTCACTTTATGAAAATGCAGAAGATCTTATCAGTATCGGCGCCTACAAGCCTGGAGGTAATCTAAAACTGGACTGGGCTGTAAGAAATTTTGATCGTATGGTGGAATTCAGAAAACAGAGAGTAACAGACAGATGTCCCTTTGATGAAACCATACAGAATCTTACTGCTCTTATGTCTTCTGACGGAAGCCCATGGTATAATAAATAGTGAAGAGTGAAGAGTGAAAAGTGAGTCGTGAAAAGTAGGGGCAAACACTGTGTTCGCCCGGTGAAGGGTGAGAGAAGAATTATAATTACCCTGCCGGGGTCACATTCACCGCTTATAGTTATTAAATTTAAGGAGCTGAGAGCTTAGAGCTAAAAGCTAAATTTATGGGTTTTAAATTTAAAATGCAAAAAATACTGGATCATAAAATAGATATTCTGGATGATGAAAAGAAAGAACTTGCCAGAAGAAATAAGTTATTACAGGAAGCTATTAACAGACTTGAAGAATTAAAACAGATGATAGTAAACCTTCAGGGTGAACTGAGGAGCATGTATGTAGGACAGATAAGCCAGAAAACACTGTCACAGATAGAATTATACAGAGCCCATATAAAAGATATAAGAGAAAGACAGATACCGCAGCAACAGATTGTTATACAGCAGCGTCAGATAGAAGTGGAAGATCAGAAAGAAGTGTTAAGAATCGCCCATATGGAAGTAAAAAAATTCGAAAAACTTAAAGAAAAACATTTAGAAGTATACAAAGAAGAAGCAAAAGCAGAGGAAACAAAAACTACAGACGAGATTGCCGGTATAAAAGCAGCAAGAAAGATGATTATGAAAGAATAAGTAATAAAAAACTAATAGCTGAAATGCTGACTGCTGAAATGCTGAAATGCTGAAATGCTGAAATGCTGACTGCTGAAAAGCTAACAGCTATATAACAAAAAGTTAACATTTCGTTAATGGTTTTGTAACAAAGGACTGATAAAATTATGATAAAAGATAAAAAAACTAAAAAAGGAGGTAAGAATTATGTCATTCATGGATAGGATACAGAATATTGAGAGCAGGTTTAATTCCATTGAAGCCCGTTTTAATCCTGATGCAGTAAAGCAGCAGTCTGTACCTGTGGGACAGGAAGTGCAGGGCCAGCAATCCTTTTCTCAGGTCTATCAGTCTATGATGCAGACAGGAGGAGGACAGGTAAATTATAATCAGATGCAGATGGGATTTAATCCTTCTATGGCAGCCACTACAAGTGCCAATGGCAGTGAGAATCAATATGATCAGTATATCAATGCTGCTGCAAAAAAATACGGAGTAGATCCGAACCTGATCAAAGGTATTATAAAACAGGAGTCTGCCTTCAATCAAAATGCAGTATCTCACTGTGGTGCCCAGGGCCTTATGCAGCTTATGCCCGGAACTGCAAGAGAGGTCGGAGTGCAGGATGCTTTCAACCCTGCCCAGAATATTGACGGAGGAACCAGATATATTCGCAAAATGCTGGACATGTTCAACGGTGATCTAAAAAAAGCCGTAGCCGCTTACAATGCAGGGCCCGGTAATGTTCAGAAATATGATGGCATTCCTCCTATAGAGGAAACACAGAATTATGTAGTCAAAGTTCTCGGTAATTATTCAAGCTATCGTTCAGGGGGCTAACTGATTTTCTTATAAAAGTTAACATTTCGTTAAAGGTTTTGTAACAAAGGACTGTTAGAATTACAGTGACAGATTAAGTAACCTTAAAAGGGGGGACATACAAGTGATTAACAGGGAAATAGGACAGAGATTTGAAGCTTCTCTTGCAGGATCTTCACAGAAACTGGAACAAAAAGAAGAAAGCAATGACTGCAGTTTTGGCGATACTCTGGCTGAAAAAGAGACAAAAGCAGATAAAGAAGAGAAAAAAGAAATGGCAGAGCTTGAAATAGAAAGAACAGAATCACAGAGTGAAGTAAATAAAAGAGAACATGAAAAATTCCTGGAAAGGCAGAATGTTCTCATAAGTACAAATAATTTAGCTTCCAGTCAGCAGATGGCAAACAATATGCCAATGATGAGAAATCCTGTAAATACACCTGATATGAAACATGCTGCCAGAGGCAACCAGATTGCAAACCAGGGAGAAGTAGGGTTAAAAGATTTACAGAAACTGATGGCACAGAGGGGAATTACTTTCGCCCAGCTTGACCAGCAGCAATTAGGTAAACTGAGTACAACTCATTCTAAAACAGAAGTAAACAATTTTTTAAACCAGCTTGCCAAAAAACTGCGTTATGATGACAAAAATGAACTTGCTGCGGGACCAGAGTTATCTGGTGACAAAAAAGAGATAAAAGGTGAGAAGGTTAAAGAGACAGGGAAAAAGGAACAGCTCGGCGATAGGAAAGAAGAACTGGAAGCAGCAGCGGAAAATATGGACAAAAAGCAGGGAGTGCCGTTGTCTCAATTCTTTGACCAGGCAAAACTTTCTGAGTTCAAACAGGGCTCACCAATGGAACAGCAGATAATAAAACAGATTATGGATAAAATGGAACTTAACACTGAAAAAGCAAAATCTGAAGTAGCCCTGAAATTGAATCCTGAATATCTGGGAGAAGTCAGACTGAATATGACAGTAGATAAAGATAAAGGAACTGTTTCAGTTAACTTCAAGACTGGTTCCAAAACAGCGAAAAAAGCTCTTGAAGGAAATATAAAGAGCCTTGAAGAAGCTTTCTCTGCTGCAGGACTTAAACTGGATAAATTTGAAGTGTCTATCGATGATCAATTAGCCTGATAAAGGCATAAAATATTTAATCAAGGAGGTATTTATTATGGATTATAGTAAAGTAGGTCAGCAAATTGGTAATTATCAAAATATGACCAACCATTATTTTGACATGATGAACCAGGTTACAACAGTAGGTGCAAAGACAACTGACATGAATTTTCAGGAAATGGTTGAAGGTTCAGGAATGAATTCAGTTCAGACTTCAAATCTATCTGTATCCATGAAACAGGGTGTTATAAAAGACACAAAGAATCCAACCCATATGGCAATAGACGGCAACGGATTTTTCGTAGTATCTGACGGGGAACAGACTAAATATACCAGAGCCGGAGAATTTAAATTCAATGAAAACGGAACACTTCAGACACCTGACGGATTAAGTGTTCAGGGCTTTGCCTTAGATGAAAAAGGTGCAAGAAACGGTGATCCTGCCAATATAAGCCTTCCACTCGATCCAAAGACAAAACTCTACGGAGGCAAATATACAGGCTTTGAAGTAGATGATACAGGTAAAGTTTACGGACTGTCAAAGATTACAAACCCTGTAACAGGACAGACCATAAGCCAGAAAACAGCTCTTTACCAGGTAGCTGTTGCCAACTTCTCAGATCCTACAAGCTTAAAACCATCAGGGAAATCAAGTTTTGTAGCATCAGACAAATCAGGTGATGCAGTAGTAGGAGTATCGGGTGAAGGCAGTCTCGGGAAGATAAAACCGCACAGCCTTGAAATGTCCAATGTAGATATGGTTGCAATGACAATGAAGGCCATAGAAGCAAAGACAGCATACAATTCAAGCTTTGCAGTATTCAAGACAATGGAAAAGATGACCCAGATGGCATTACAGTTAATTCGTTAATTATATCGTAATACGTAATGCGTAATGCGTGATGCGATGGATCGTCAGATGTAATATAAAAAACTCCCTGTAAAAACAGGGAGTTTTTTAGTTACCGGTATCTTTGACCATTAGATAATCACACATTACGATTTTCATTCAAAGGATAATAAGCATTCATTATATTCCTTGTATGTTCCATAAGTTCTTCGTCTTTTTTCGGACCGAAACTGGCTGTATCTACAGGAGGAAGAATATTTACTTCTACTGGCCCGGGATAAACCCAGAGACCTGTACTGGGGAATAAGGTTGCTGTATTTTTGAGTATAACAGGTATAATAGTGGCGCCGGAACGTGCTGCAAGTGTAAAAGCACCTCTCTTGAATTCTCCCAGTGTATCACTTTCACTTCTGGAACCTTCAGGGAAAATTACTATGTTTGTTCCATCTTTGACTTTCTGCACGGCATTGAGCAATAATTTTGCAGCAGCCTTGGAATTGGCCCGATCAATAGGGATGTGGCCGGATCTCTGAAGATGCCATCCTATAAAAGGCCAGGAAAAAAGAGATTTCTTTGCGACAAAACGAAAAGAATTCGGTATAGAGGCAAGTAAAACCCATATATCAAGATAGCTCTGATGATTTGAAACAAAGATAAAAGGGCCCCGGCCGTCAATATTAGAAAGACCGTTTACAGTTAACGTAACTCCTGCCCCCCACAGACATGTTTTCCCCCACATCTGGGCACACCATCTCTGACTTTCTCCCGAAGAATCAAAAAGAGAGAAAACAAGAGAGAGAGAACTGATACACACAGTGGCTATAATATGAATAACAGCAGTTATATATTTTCTCATAAGCTGAAAATTCTATATGATAAAGACAAATCCTTCTATGAAGGTGAGTATAAATATTTATAATGAGAATCGTGACGCGTGACGCGTAACGCGTGACGGGAGGAACAGATTTTCATATTTCGGTGTCACTGAACCGGTCATTACTATACTTTTGCAGATTTCTTAAAAACAGTTGTAATTCTTAAATTTAAGGCTAATTAGCTATTAGGGGTTGTCAAGAAATAACCCAATCATATTTACGTCTATATCGTGACGCGTAACGCGTAACGCGTGACGCGAGGATGATAACCGTTCTAACAATTTGCCAGGGTTATTTTCTTACAGTCTCTTA
>JBEHWO010000138.1:0-15254 GCA_040217695.1 Vulcanimicrobiota bacterium
AAAAAGTGAAAAGTGAAAAGTAAAAAAGTGAAAAGTGAAAAGTGAAAAGTGAAATAGTGAAAAGTGAAAAGTGAAAAGGGAAATGGGAAAAGTGAAATAGTGAAAAGTGAAAAGGGAAAAGTGAAAAGTGAAATAGTGAAAAGTGAAAAGTGAAAAGTGAAATAGTGAAATAGTGAAAAGTGAAAAGTAAAAAAGTGAAAAGTGAAATAGTGAAAAGTGAAAAGTGGAACTTGCCCGTCACGCGTCACGCGTTACGCGTCACGATTATAGTGAGTCGTGAGAATTTACCTATCACCTGTTACGGGAAGGAATTTATCGGAATATATGGAATATAGGACAGTGGTAAAAGATTTTGAAATATTTATGGAGTTTTTTGTATGAAAATACTGGTTGTAGAAGATGATATAACATTGATGAAGGTAATGGAACTTACTCTGAAAAGGAGTAATTATAATGTTATACATGCCAGATTTGGTGAGGAAGCATTAAAAAAAATAAAGAAAGAGAAACCGGATCTGATTTTACTTGATATGGTTTTACCTGATACAAACGGTATTGTAATAATGGAACATTTACAGAAAAAACCGGATCATCCGCCTGTTATTGTTATGACGGCCCACAGTTCTGAAGAAACAATAATTCAGGCACTCAGGCTGGGGGCAAAGGATTTTATTATAAAACCATTCAAAAACGACGATTTCCTTGCGAGAGTAAAAAGGGTAATAAGAGAAATAAATTTCAAAAAAGAAGAAGAAAGAATAATTAAAGAAAAAGAAATACTTCTGGAAGAATTAAAAAGTATTCAGGAAATGAAAAATAAATTCCTGGATATGATAATCCATAATCTTAAGAATCCTCTTAATTCAGTGCTTGGTTTTGCAAGTATTTTAGCCACCAGAGAGCTTTCAGCCAAAGAAAAAATGGAGTATTATAAAATAATCGAAGAACAGGGCAAGCGTATGCTTATTATGCTTGACGATCTCCTGAAAGACAGTTTCTACAGAGAAGGTAAGCTTCCGTTACAGTATAAAGAAGTAGATTTAAAATATATTCTCACGCCGAGTATATCAAATACTGAATTAAAAGCAGCGGAAAAAAAGGTAATTTTCGTTTCTTCCCTGGATGAACATTTAAATATAACCTGTGATGGTGAAAAACTTGTAGAAGTCGTAGAAAATCTTATAGATAATGCCTTTAAATTTACCCCAAAGGGCGGCCAGATTAAACTTGCAGCCAGAGTAGTGGAAGATAAAGGAATATCTATTACAGTATCAGATACCGGTATAGGCATACCGGAAAACCTCCTGGATAAAATATTCCTTGGCACACCTCTTGTTTCCAGAAAAGGCCTGAGAAGTGAAAGAGGCACCGGTCTCGGTCTCTCCTTCTGTAAAAAAATAGTAGACATGCATGGAGGCAATATAGAAGTAGAAAGTAAAGAAGAAAAAGGAACAAAAGTAATTATATTTTTACCTGAAATCCCTCCGAAGAGCTATTCCTGGGAAGATGAAATGAAACATGAGACGGAAGACGGGGCGTGATACGTGATACGTGATGCGTGATGCGTGATGCGTGGCCGGTGAAACATGATATGGTGATAAACGAAATATTCAAAAGTATACAGGGTGAAAGTTCTTATGCAGGTCTTCCCTGCTGTTTCGTAAGGCTCACAGGATGTAATCTGAGCTGTTCCTACTGCGATAGTTCCTATGCATTCCGCGACGGAGAGGAAATGAATGTTCCTTCTGTCATATCTCATATAGATAAATACGGCATAAATCTCGTAGAAATCACGGGAGGAGAACCACTGCTTCAAAAAGAAACACCATTACTCATAGAAACATTATTGAAAAAACATTTTTCTGTCCTTGTAGAAACAAACGGTTCAATAGATATAGACATAATTCCGCCCCAAGCAGTTATTATAATGGATTTAAAATGTCCGGGCAGCGGAATGAGTGACAGAATGAAATGGGAAAATATAGAAAAACTCTCAGCCGGAGATGAAGTAAAATTTGTCATAGGAGACAGAAGAGATTATCTGTGGGCCATAGAAAAAATAAAAGAATATAAACTGGATAGAAAATCACATATATTATTTTCCTCTGTCCACGGCAGAATTGAACCGAAAACACTTGTAAAATGGATAATGGAAGATAATTTGAACGTAAGATTCCAGTTGCAGCTTCATAAATACATATGGGGTGCAGATGTAAAAGGAGTATAAATACAGTGAGCAGTGACCGGTGATCAGTAGTAATTACTCTGCTACCGGTCACTGATAACCGGTCACTGGTCACTGGTCACTGCTCACTGTTCACTGAAAAAGAAAGGAGCAATAAAAACTATGGAATTCAAGACAATATCTATCGAAAAACCGGAGGATATGAATTTTATCCTGGGTCAGTCTCATTTTATTAAAACAGTAGAGGATATACATGAAGCACTCATAACTACCGTGCCCGGTATAAAATTCGGAGTGGCTTTCTGTGAGGCTTCTGCCGACTGTCTCGTAAGGTTCAGCGGCAATGATGAAGAATTAATGGATCTGGCAAAGAAAAATGCATGGTCACTGTCTGCAGGACACTGTTTTATCATATTTATGAAAAATGCCTTTCCGATTAATATAATGGAAGCGGTAAAAAGAGTTCCAGAAGTATGCAGAATCTACTGCGCCACTGCCAATCCCGTAGAGGTAATTATTGCAGAAACAGAACAGGGACGGGGAATAATGGGAGTCATAGACGGGTTCAAAACAAAAGGAATAGAAACAGAAAAAGATATAGAACACAGAAAAGATTTCCTGAGAATGATCGGATATAAAATCAAGTAAGGGACTGTAAGAAAATAACTCTGGCAAATTATGGTTTTTCTCCTCGCGTGACGCGTAACGCGTTACGCGTCACGATTGTAAATATTATAAGGTTATTTTTTTACAACCCCTAAGGGTGAAGTGACATATTTTTAACAAAATGTTAACAAAACTCTATTGAACTCGAGGAATCTATAATCTAATATATAATTGTATTATTCAGATTCGGAGGTAATATAGATGAATATATCAGGTTTTTTCAGGTCAAAAATTTCTGAAGACATAAAACAGGGAAGCAATAAAAATATATCTTCCGGTCATATTGTGTCCACTGCCCCGGGTGACGGTGTATATCTGTCAGGCCCCTGTGATAAAAAAGATGACAGCCAGTGGGAAATGTCTTCAAAACTTCAGCAGATGTCAGAACAGATGAAACAGGAAAATGCGTCATTGAAAAGAGAACTGGAAAAACTGAAATCAGAACTTAAGACTACAAAAAAAGAAGAAGAATGTCTGGAAAGTAAATTAAAAGAAGAAACAGAGGAAAATAAAGCCCTTCAGGAGCAGATAAAAACCCTGAAGGACAAAATGGGGCATAAACAGTTCGATGTAAATCTTCAGGAAGGTACTTTTACTCTGACAGATATTAAATATAACGGAATTAATCTGGATAATATAAAAATCAGGAATCCGAAAACAGGAGAATATATGAAAAATCTTATGTCCATTGATATATTCTCCACCACTCCGGGACAGATAAAAAAAGAGTTCTTCCAAACCCTCGACACTCCCTTTACCGTAGAAAAAGGACAGATAACCATATCACAGGATGTACTGACAGAATATCTGAAAAAAATGGGAGACACCTTTAAGAAATACAAAGTAAGCAATCTGGAAGCCCGCTATGAAGAAGGTAAATGCAAGATAAAAGGAGATTACGGTAATTTCATTCCCGTACCCTTCACATTATTTTACAGTCTTGATTTTGAAGACAATAAATTCAAAGTCACACTGGATAAAGTAAAAGTAGCAGGATTTATATCTGTGCCGGCCATAATTCAGGATACCTTCATAGACGTAATAGGAAGTAAATTTGCAAAAGGAATTGTAGAAAAAGATAAAGATAAAGAAAATACCTTCTCCGTAGACATAGGAGCAATGCTCCCCGTGGGATTAAAGGCAGATTTTACGAAGGTAACTGCAGAGAACGGTAATTTGACGATTGAACTGGGCCCTCCTGTGGAATCGTGACGCGTAACGCGTGACGCGTGACGCGCAGGCTACGCCTACTCACTCTACTCACTACTCACTACTCACTTTTCACTACTCACCATTCACTGTCTTCTTCACATATTCCATTACTCCTGCTATGCCTCTCCGGTCTTCAACTCCCAGTATTATCTTAAAACCTTTTCCGTATACGGGATCTGCTCTATAGAATATATTATTTGCTGCATTCAGAGCGCCGTCCATCTGAAGTACCTTGTATGCTACCCAGTCTGCAAAGCCTTCTTTTATAACCACATTCTGATTGTGAGGGCAGTTTTCCGTCTGCCATGCATGGGCAAATTCATGGGCAACTGTACCCAGAAACTCGTCTACGGCAAGATTATTTATCATATATATATGATGATAGGTTTTTTCAAATTTATAAAGCCCCACTTCCATACCTTTGTATGTAGCGGGTGCCATCTGATCGAGTGTTGCAGGGTCTACCAGATCCAGCACATAAGGATAACTTACTGTCATACCGTTCAGATTATAATATAAATAACTTCTCATTTTTTCAAATACAGGACTGGCAAGTTCCTTTGTATTTATAACTGTTTGATAATAATTCTCTTTGGCGAAAGTTTTCTCACATAAAGAAAAAAGAAGCATAATAATAAAAACGATACTTATAATTCTTTTCATAAAATACACCTCACAGCAAATTTTCATATATTACATTCCTCATTACCAATTCAGGTAAACAGTTACTCCCGTCACGCGTCCCGCTTATATATGTCCTTCATTGGGCACTATACAGAGAAATTTCAACATTCCTTCTCCCATGTTTTTGAATTGATGAAGTTCTCCGGCAGGAACAAAAACTGCATGACCGGGCACAAGAGATTTTGATCCATTTTCAAAGACTATTTCTCCGTTGCCTTCCAGAATATAAACTTCATGTTCCCATGGATGTTTATGACATGGTGTATGTCCGTCCTTACCGAGTTCGAACTGGCGAAGAGCAAAAGTCGGCGCCCCTTCATTTTTAGTTATAAGAGGTTTCATAATAACATTTTTCGTATCAGGCAGATCTATTTCTTTGCCTTTCATTTCATATGATGATATGACTTGCATATGTAAATACTCCTTTTATATGAATCGTAACGCGTGACGCGTGACGCGTTATATACTTACGCATAACGCATTACACTTTACGCATTAGTAAGAATTTAATAAATGTCTTTCTCCCGTTACGCGTAACTCGTCACGAGAGTAAATATATGTATTATTTATGCTTAGGGACTGTAAGAAAATAACCCTGGCAAATTGTTAGAACGGTTATCATCCTCGCGTAACGCGTAACGCGTGACGCGTCACGATATAGATGTAAATATGATTGGGTTATTCCTTGACAACCCCTTATCTCAGTAATTATAGATTCTATGAAACTGACTATAATCCTCAAAATCCCTTGACACAACCATATTATATCAGTTATTCTGAAAAAAGCAAAATGTTTTCATAAGAGAGGTACAGTGGTTTTGAAAAAAATATTCAAAAAAATTTTTTATTATAAATGCCCGGGATGCAAAGAAAGAACAATTCCTTACATACAGATCTTCAAATTATTATCTCCCAAATACTGTCCTGTATGTAAAATATATCTGCTTCCCAAAAATATCAGAGAAGCCTTCAGGATGCAGGTTTTACTTATAGCAGTATTTTTCATCATATTAAGACTCTATCTCTGGGGAAGTGATTTTCTGGAAAAGACACCTCTCTTCAGCAAAAAAGTATCAGGACTGATTCAATTCATTCTGGGAGGCACCTTACTGTTTCTTTATCTCTTAACCACTATAATATGTGATACACATGTAACTGAACTGGGAGAAATTGAGAACTTGCCATAATAGTATTTTATGTAGTATAATCAGTGAATTGTGAGTCGTGAGTCGCAGGGGCGACCACCTGTGAAAACACGCATTAAGCATTACGAAATCACGTGTCACGCGTCACGCGTCACGAATCTACGGTGATAAAATGAACAATGATGATATACAGTATGCAATAACACATTCCTGTGTGCTTCGTCAGCCGCAGCAGAAAATTGCCACCTTCGGTGTTACAAATATAAAATATTTTATAATTACAGATCCTATCATAAATAATCTCATAGAAACGCAGCAGAATGATTTAATACTCAGAGAGGGACAGGTAATAGCGGAAAGACCTCAGATAATAACTCCCTATTATTTAAACAGCCTTTTTCAGGGTTTTGACCACGGAGACGAATATACTGAATTTGTTCGTGAAAACTATTCTGAAAACAACCCGGGACTGCTTTATAAATACAAAAATGAATTTAAAAACATGTCTGTAGTGTCAGGCCCTCTTGATTTACTTGTAGAAAGGCTCGAACAGGAAATAGAGAAAGAAGGAGACAATCTCAGCACTATAATAAAAGGAGTAAATACTTACTGGGATATATCCCTTATGAAATTCATATTTGAACTTACCACCAGTTCTCTCGCAAATAATATACTGGATCTGAACAGAAGAGGCCTTTTAAATATAGACAATTCCGGTCTTCCGGGAGATGCGAAAGTAAAAATAGAAAATCTCTTCAGAGAAGTAAAAGCAGGCAGATTGGACCCGAAGGTTTTGAAAAAAGAACTGGATCTCTGGGGAGTCTTTAAAGAATATGAGAACAGGTTCCTCGATCTTTTTACGGGACGTTAAAGACGTGATGCGTGATAATCGTGATGCGTGTTTTCACCGGTAAGGGGCGAACCCCTGTGTTCGCCCCTACTTTTCACTTTTCACTTTTCACTTTTCACGAACTCTTCAGTTCATTATAAAGTTCTTCATAAAGTATATTACTTTCTCCGAGATCCTTTAAAAATTCGCATTTATCAAGTGTTTCTTTCGAAGGATAAATACCGGGGTTATTTATAATTTCCGGTTTTATAAATTTCTTTGAAGCAATATTCGGGTTTGCGTACCATGTAGAATTTGAATTTTCCGCACTTACTTCAGGCCTCAGGAGAAAATCAATAAAGAGTTCTGCTGTCTCTTTGTTTTTTGCTCCTTTCGGAACACACATATTATCAACCCATATTTCAGTGCCTTCTTTCGGTATGACATACTGAATGGATTTATTCTCCTTTATCACCTGGAATACATCTCCGCTGTATCCCTGTGCAAGCCATAGATCGCCGGACTTCAGGAAATCCACATATGTATCGCTTGTATAGGCTTTAACGAGAGGCTTTTGCTTCAGAAGCAGGTCTTTTGCTTCTTTAAGCTGATTTTTATCTGTACTGTTAAGAGAATAGCCAAGGATTTTAAGTGCAGGCTGTGTTAACGATCTCATGTCATCAAGCATGGATATACATTCTTTATATTTCTCATCCCAGAGTATTTTCCAGCTATCTACAGGTTCTTTTACTTTTTCCGTATTTACGCCTATACCGCTTGTGCCCCAGAAATAAGGTAATGAATATACATTTTTCGGATCACAGTCCAGATTTTTAAATCTTTCATCTAAATTTTTAATATTAGGAATTCTGCTGTGGTCAAGCGGTTCAAGAAGTTTTTGATTTATCATCATAGTAACCATATAATCACTGGGGAAAATCAGATCATATCCGCTTGCACCTGCCTGAAATTTGGCAAGAAGTTCTTCATTACTGGAATAATTATCATAAGTAACCTTTACGGAAAATTCCTTTTCGAATTCAGGTATAACCTTATCACTTATATAATAAGGCCAGTTGTAAACAAAGAGCTGTTTCCCTGTTTCTCTTCCTTTACCGGTACAGGATGCGGTTCCGAGTCCGCATGCCGCCGACAACCCTATAAATGATAAAGATTTTAAAAAACTTCTTCTGCTTATTGTATTCATTAATTTATTCTCCTAATCTCTGTGAAATAATGACTGAAGTCATACTGAAAAATAATATAAGTGTGGAAAGGGCATTAATCTCGGGTGAAACACCGAATTTCATCATAGAATATACCTTTACGGGAAGAGTAGTTGACCCTATGCCTGCCACAAAGGACGTAATAAGATAATCATCGAAAGAAAGAGTGAATGCTATTAAAGCAGCGCTTATAACACCGGGCAAAATAATCGGTAATGTCACCTTCATGAAGGTCTGTACAGGAGTGGCTCCGAGGTCCATTGCAGCTTCGTCAAGAGTCTTATTATATCCGTACAGTCTGGCTCTTACCACAACAGCGACAAAGGATATATTAAAAGCAACATGGGCAATAATTATAGACACAAGTCCCAGTGTAAAATGAATAAACACGTAAAAACTCAGAAGAGAAATACCCATTACTATATCAGGTATGATAATAGGCATATAGAGGATTGAATCAAAGACTTTTTTCCCGGGGAATTTATATCTGTACATGGCAATGGCGGTAAAGGTTCCAATAACCGTAGCCAGGACAGTTGACACAATACCTATAATCAGGCTATTTTGCAGTGCTCCCGCCATAGCAGTATCTGCAAAGAGCACCCTGTACCATTCCAGGGTAAACCCCGTCCATACAGCATTTATCCTGGCTTTATTAAAAGAGAATATAACCAGTATAACCATAGGGCCGTATAAAAAAAGATACGTAAGCCATGAATGAATGGTCAGAGCAACTTCGCCCCATTTAAATTTTTTCTGTGTCATAGTCTGTGTCATAGTTTTATATTCTCCGGTCATATGTGCGTGACGCTATAATCGTAACGCGTGACGCGTATTTTCACCGGTATCGGGCGACCACAGAGGGTTCGCCCCTACTGCTCACCGGTCACCGGTCACTGCTCACTGTTCATGCCTTTCCTTCTTCTTCAAGATCTCCGAATTTTATATAAAGAACCAGTAATGCCAGGACTATTATCATTAAGATGAAAGATAGAGACGAACCGAAGGGCCAGTTTTTACTTTTAAGGAACTGCATCTGAATTAAATTACCAATCATCATATCCTTTGCTCCTCCCAGCAGATCGGGTGTAATATAGGCACCGAGAGTTGGAACAAAGACCAGTATACACCCTGCAACTATACCGGGAAAGGTAAGAGGAAGCATTACTTTAAGGAATGCTTTAAAACTGTTAGCACCCAGGTCATGAGCTGCTTCCATCAATGACGGTTCTACCTTTTCTATAGATGCATAAAGAGGAAGAACCATAAAAGGAAGATATCCGTAAACAAGACCTATAAGTACGGCAGTTTTAGTAAAAAGCAGTTTCAAGGGTTCATCTATAAAACCTGCATTGAGCAGCAGTGTATTGATAAGTCCGCTGTCTCTGAGAAGGATCATCCAGCTATAGGTTCTCACAAGAAAATTGGTCCAGAATGGCAATATCACAAGTAATATAAGAGTATTTTTCAGCTTTGTGCTCTTCCTTGTAGATATATAATAAGCCATGGGATAACCGATAATAAGACATATGACAGTATTCAGGAAAGCTACCCAGAAGGAATAAAGTACTATTTTAATATAAACGGGATTAAGTACATTCCTGTAATTATCAAGGGTAAAATTCCAGGTAACACCGCCATAGACTCCTTTCTGGCAGAAACTGTACACAAATAAAATACAGATAGGTATCAGGAAAAATACCATAATCCAGAAAAAAGCAGGACCGATTAAAAAGCTGGCTCTGAGATGATCTCTGTTAAAATTACGAAACACAGAGTATTTCATCTTCCGGTTTTTCCGTCAGTACAAATGTATTATCAATATCCCAGGACAGGAAAACATCCTGATTGGCACCCAGTTCAAAAGACCTGTCATAATTTTTCTCAAGCACTATAAGTTTCTGATCATTCATCCTTACAATAAACTGTATAACAGTACCGAGATAAATTACATCTTCAATAGTACCATGAAGGATATTTTTAGACGGCCCCTCCGGTCTTAAGGGACTGATCTGTATCTTTTCAGGCCTTACCATAACGGTGGCATTACCGCCCGGTCTTACCCCTTCTCCCAGGGCTCTTATTTCAAGTCCTTCAGGTGTTGTGAGTGTATATATAGTGCCATTGCCGTTTCTCAAATTTCCCTTGAAAAGATTTGATATACCCATAAAATTGGCAACAAATTCCGTTCTTGGTTTTTCATAAACATAGGACGGATTACCGAGCTGTTCTATTTTTCCGCCCTGCATGATGGCAATTCTGTCAGACATGGTAAGAGCTTCTTCCTGATCGTGAGTAACATAAATAAAAGTTATACCAAGTCTTTTCTGAAGGGATTTAAGTTCTACCTGCATCTGCCTTCTCAATTTAAGGTCCAGAGCGCCGAGAGGTTCATCGAGTAATAAAACAGGAGGCTCATTTACAAGAGCTCTTGCGAGGGCTACCCTTTGCTGCTGTCCTCCTGAAAGCTGTTTCGGCATTCTTTTTTCCAGACCGGAAAGGCCTACCAGGTCAAGAGCTCTGGCCACTCTTCCACCTATTTCTTCTCTTTTTATACCTTTTAATTTTAATCCGAAAGCAACATTTTCATAAATATTTAAATGGGGAAAAAGGGCATAATTCTGAAAAACAGTATTTACATTGCGCCGGTATGGGGGGATATTATTAATCATCTGATCTTCCAGATAGATTTCACCGGCATCGGGGGTTTCAAAACCTGCTATAAGCCTGAGCAGAGTTGTTTTACCACAGCCGCTGGGGCCGAGTATGGAGAAAAACTGGCCTGCAGGAATTTCTACGGAAACATTGTTAAGAGCAGTAACGTCTCTAAACCTCTTCACAACATTTTTTAATTGTACGATATTTTTTTTCAATAAGGTCTCCCTCCTTTAAAATTAATTATCAGGTGTCTCTCAGTGAACACCCGGGACTCTGAACTTTAATTTTAAGTTGAGTAAACATACGGGATTTGTTCCCGCTCACCTCCTGTAATCTGTTATGCAGGACTGACAGAGTTAGCCTTTACCATATAAAGGTTTTCCTGTCTCAAAGGTCATATTATAACAGATTTAATTTGTATTTTCCATATATTTTTGAAAGATTTTAAAAAATTTTTCTGTATCCTATTATACCCGGAATTGTATAATTTTACCATAGAAATTTCATCTAATTTAAATTTTTTTTGTGGTAAATTTATTATTGTAAATTGGGAAAAAAAGAGGTTTTAGAGAGTTAGTTATGTAATATTATAGTGAAAAGTGAAAAGTGAAAAGTGAGTAGTGAGTAGTGAAAAGTAGGGGCGAACTACTGTGTTTGCAAGGTACCGGTGAAAACACCCGTCACGCATTACGCATCATGCTCCACCCGTTACGCGTTACGGGTCACGAAAAAAAAGAACGGAGGAATACAACAGGTGAAAACTTTAAAAATAGTTTCTTACAACCTTCATGGCATACAGACAAATGATGAATGGAGATTCGGGAAAATTGCCTATGAACTCTCACAGCATGAGACAGACATATGCGGCTTTCAGGAGGTAATAAACGGATACGGTATAGAAGATACAAGCTATCAGGTCGCCCATCACATGAAAAATATTACAGGCCTCCCCTATACAACACACTGGCTCTTCTGCCATTATTTCAACGACATATATCCGGAAGGCCTTTCAATTATGTCACACCATCCCATGGTAAATCCCGTAAGGATAGATTTAAATGAAAATCTATCCTGTAAAGTAAAACCCCTTCTTACAAGATTTGCTCTCTCGGCAGAAATAAATATTGACGGGAAAAAACTTCTCTTCACTTCACTCCATCTGGACCATCATAAAGATCGTACCCTGAGAACGTCTCAGGCAGAAAAACTTCTTCTCGAACTGGGAAATTTTTATGATACGGAACAATATATATGCTCCATAATAACCGGAGATTTCAATGATCTGGACACATCGCCATGTATAAAATATTTCGAAGAACAGGGCTATAAAGACAGTTACAGAGCAGTCAATAAAAAAGGCGGAAATACCTTTTATTCGGGAAAACCTACGGTAAGAATAGATTTTATAATGATAAAAGGCGATGTGGATATAGTAAAAAGCGAACTCATGCTTTATGACAGCTCTTTGAGCGACCATGTAGGCATAGCAACTACGATAAATATACCTGAACCGCCAGAAGAAGCAAAAGAACCGGCAAAAGAAGAAGAAATAATAGAAGAAAAGATTTCAATAGAAGAAAAGATTTCAATAGAAGAGAAAGAAGAAAAAGAAGCGTGATGCGTGATAATCGTGACGCGTGACGCGTGACGCGTCACGCGTAATGAGTAATGAGCAATTTCTTTCACTTTTCACTTTTCACTTTTCACTTTTCACTTTTCACTTTTCACTTTTCACTTTTCACTTTTCACGACTCACTTTTCACTTTTCACTTTTCACTTTTCACTTTTCACGACTCACTTTTCACGTTTCACTTTTTCTTCACTTATAGCCATTAACGTAACAAGCCTGTTATTCCTGGCATCTTCATAATCAGGGTCAAGCTCCAGGGCTTTATCGAAACATGGAACGGCTTCTTTATAATTCTTAAGAAGATATAAAGAAAAACCTTTATAGTTCCATGCTTCAATATTGTTCGGGTCAAGCTTCAGGACCATATCAAAGGATTTTACGGATTCCTTATAGTTTTTTCCCAGAGTCAGGGCAAAGCCCCTGTAATTCCAGGCATAGACATTTTTCGCATCTAACTTTATCGCCCTGTCAAAACATGTTATAGCTTCTCCGTAATTGGCCAGCAATATGAAAGCAGCACCACGGTAATTCCATGCCTCCACATTTTTCGGATCTATCTTCAAAACCATGTCGTAACAGGTTATTGCTTCTTTCTGCCTGCCAAGGCCAGCGAGAGCCAGTCCTTTATTGTTAAGAACCAGCGTGTTTTTCGGCTCTGACGAAAGAACTTTATCATAACATTTTATAGCATCATCGTATTTTCCCTGATGGTATAAAATCTCTCCCTTATACCTCAAAATATAAACAGCATTCGGGTCGAGCTCTATGACTTTATCAAAACTTTCCAGGGCGCCTGCGTAACTGGCTGTTTCTATACAGGCAAGCCCTTTGGAATACCAGATAGATTTTACCTTTCCATCGATCCTTAAAGCCTCATCATAGGCATTTATGGCTTCCTGATATTTCCCCAGATGTTTCAGACTCTCACCTTTATAATAAAGAATATAAATATCCTTCGGGGTGATTTTGAGAGCTTTATCGAAATTCATCAGAGCTTCTTCGTATTTGCCCTGTTTATATAAATCTTTTCCATGATTTACGAGAAGATCTTTTTCTTTATTGCCGGAGCATGAAAGATTTAATAATAAAATTAATGAAATTGTGAATAATAATATAATGTTTCTTAATTTCATAATGATGATCATTTTATCAAAAACAAAAAGAGATTACAACATCATAAATTTTTCATAACATCTTTAAATTTTTCACAAAAATTCTCTTCGAGAGATAGATCAAATTCTTTTAGCCACATAAAAATATATTCTCTATCATAACTCGAATTCTTAATAAGTATGCTTCTTACATCTTCAATATCTCTTGCTCTGCCTGCAATAATCTTGTGAATAACGATATCTTCGAGAGATGCAAATTTTACAGTACTTTTACCGAGTTTAATAATTCTGGCTCTATTAATAGCCTGTCTTTCATAAGGAGAAAAAGATAAAATGAAATCGATTCTGATATTGCTTTTCTCATCAATTACGGGGATTACCATAGTCTTTTTTACAAAATCTTCCAGATCATCTACCAGAACTTTAAAATCAAGGAAAGAAATAATATCTTTTATCTTATTCAATCCTTCAATGCCGGTGCCAAGTGTTATATCTATATCCTTTGTCAGTCTGATCTCTCCGTAAAGAAGAACTGCCTGCCCTCCTATTATCATATATGGTATATCATTTTTTTTAAGTACATTTGATATCTTTTTTAGTAATTTTTCGAACACCGTTTATCACACCTGCAAGTTTTATATCAACATCGATACCATCCAAATGGTTTTTAAGCGGAATAATACCCAGAGATACAGCTTCCTTATAAAGAGAGTCGAGAATAAGAAATTTCTCTTTAAGAGTAAGTTGTTCTTTTTTCAAGAAATCTTCTTCGAAACGTTCAAGTAATTGTTGATTTTTAATCATTTTCTATATCCTGCTTTTCTGGAATTACCATGAATAATTATATAATAAAGAATGATTTTTAACAAGATGAAATATATAACAAATTGCTCAAATTATCTTGATCTTTCAAAGGTTATAGGTTATTATCTACAGATATATAACACATGAAACGTTCCAGTAAAAGGATAAAAACAAATGACAGATAGAGTCAGCCCCGAAGATTTTGTCTTTTCACTCCTCAGAGAAAATCCTCCTTTAGATGAAATAAATAAATATGCCGGAGAACTTAAAGAAAATGACTGGCAGGAAATTGTTAATTTTACCACGTCTCATTCCCTCTTTCCTGCCTTTTATGACAGGCTTGTAAGAATGAAGATTTCACATGTGCCGGAAGAGATACTTTCCCATCTCAAAGGTATGTATCTGTTGAATCTGAAAAAAAACATATTCCTCGAAGATGAACTCTTTAAAGTTCTCGATTATCTGAAATCCTGTAATATTCCTGCCATACCGCTCAAGGGGACGGCACTTGCCGGATTAATTTATAAAGACATAGCCCTCAGGCAGGCTCCTTGCGATATGGATATACTTGTGCCGGAAGACAGGTTGATAGAAGCAGAGAAAAGCCTGGAAAAAATTGGATATTCATTTTTATATGAAGCTCATTTCAATGAAGTGGAACAGAAATTTCAAAAAATGGGTTTTTCGTTTAAACACAATCAACATATAATTGATATATTACATAAGTACAGAAGTGAAGTCAGTTTTAAAAAAGAACTTTATGGATTTAATCTGAATATAGATCTGCACTGGACATTCAGAGATAAATTTGTAAATATAGATATAAAAAATTTCTGGACAGATGTAAAAGAAATTGAACTCAATGGTCATAAAATTTTAATGCCTCCTGTGGAAGTTATTTTCTATCACTTATTGATAGTCTCTATAGCCAGATATGACTTTGTATCCATAAAAAATATATATGATATATATAAACTCATAACAATCCACAGAGAAAATATAAACTGGGAAAATATGCTGAAAAGAGTAAAGAAAAACAAATTAAATCATCTTCTTTATTTTACTCTTGTTATAACAGAAGAGTTATTTAAAGTAAATGTACC
>JBEHWO010000139.1:0-15250 GCA_040217695.1 Vulcanimicrobiota bacterium
ATATTTAATAAAAATTCTATATTCATCTGCATCGTTGCAACAGGACTTCTGATATCATGTGCTGCAATACCAAGGAATTTATTTTTTAATTTATTTAATTCTTTCAGTTCTTTTACATATTCTTTTTCTTTGTCAAATAATTTTTTCAATGTAATATGGGTCTTTACTCTTGCCATAAGTTCTGTTGAATTAAAAGGTTTTGTTATATAATCAACAGATCCGGCATTAAATCCTTTTACTATATCTTCCATTTCAGTTTTAGCAGTTAAAAATATGACAGGAATATCTCTGGTTCTATCATTTTCTTTTAATATCTTACATGTTTCATAACCGTCCATTTCAGGCATCATAATATCAAGTAAAATAATATCCGGTAAAACATCTGAAATTCTCTCAAGAGCTTCTTTTCCATTTTCAGCAATAATAATATCATAACCTTCATTATTCAATATATTTCCAAGAAGCTGAATATTTTTAGGCACATCATCTACTATTAATACCAGTGGTATTTCCTGCTTTTCTTCATTATTATTCATAAAATTTTCTCCTTAATATTTAACTGCAGGTAATTACAATTTTTTAATTTCATCTATAAAATCCGGAAAGGCATTAAACTGTTCTTTTATTTTTTTATTATCAAAGTTCCCTGCATAATTTAATAAATCCTCTCCCCATTCTACAAGTTGTTTTACCTTATATTTTTCACCTAACTCTTCTATTTCTTCTCCAAAACCTCGAATCTTACTGATAATAAATTTTTCTTGTATAATATGCCATTTATTTATCATATCTTTCTCTAAAATTTTCAAAAGCTCAGGAAGCTTATCCTTTACTTCTTCAGATAAATTATTTACCGGCTTACTATCAGTTTCTTTAATATGTTCTTTTTTCCATGGCAGATACTTAATAAGTGTTTCAAATAATTTTTTTCTGCTCAGAGGTTTATATAAACACTCATTACAGCCTGATTTTATTATATTATTTTCAAAATCCTTCATAGCAGAAGCAGTAAGTATAATTACAGGAATATCCTTGAGATATTCATCGTCTTTTAATATTCTTGTTGCTTCCAATCCATTCATAACAGGCATTTTTATATCCATAATTATAATATCAGGTTTATATTTTTTTGTAAATTCAATTCCTTCTCTTCCGTTTTCAGCTTCCAGAATTGTTAAAGGTGAAAAAGAAAGGTACCCCTTCAGAAGATTTCTATTAGATTCTATATCATCTACTACAAGTACTTTAGCAGGTTCAAATATAATATCATCCAGGTTCTCTTCTTTTTTTATTTCATATTCGTCAAATTTATCTGCCTGTAAAACATCTTTTAACATTACAGAAAAAGTACTCCCTTTTCCTACCTCACTTTCCAGCGTAATTTTACCATTCATCATTTCTACAAGCCTTTTTGTAATAGTAAGGCCAAGACCGGTTCCTCCGTATTTTACCTGACTCTGACCTTCCTGCTGCCTGAAAGCCTGAAAAACTAATTCTTTCTGATCAGGCTCTATGCCTCTACCTGTATCACTGACAGAAAAAATAAGGTCAAATTTATATTCTTCACAGTACTCTTTAGCTACAGATAGCTTAATACGACCTCCTATGTCAGTAAATTTTATGGCATTACCTAAAAGATTAAACAGAATCTGCCTTATTCTGACTTCATCAAGGAGTAAATATTCCGGTATATCCGTTTTAAATTCTATTATCAGTTCAAGTTCCTTTTCATTGATTTTTTGAGAAAAAATATGTTTTATTTCATTAAAAACAGCATGTATATTTACAGGTTTATAATTTATTTCAAGTTTTCCGGCTTCTATTTTGGATAAATCCAGTATATCATTAATAAGACTTAAAAGAGTCTTTCCGCTTGAAGAAATTGCAGATAAATACTGTTTCTGTTGCTCATCTTTTATTTTACCTTCCAGTAACTCTGTAAAACCAAGAATGGCATTCATAGGGGTTCTTATTTCATGACTCATATTTGCAAGAAATGTACTTTTAGCCTTTGTTGCAGCCTCTGCTGCATCTCTGGAAAGCCTGAGTTCTTCAGCATGCTTTTTCTCTGTAACATCTTCCAAAAGACCTTCGTAATAAAGAACATGTTCATATTCATCCTGAATTTTATGGGCATTGACTGAAAGCCATAGAATATCACCATTTTTTTTATAAGCTTTATATTCGAAATTTTTTATTCTTCCGTATTCTTCCATAATGGTCAGAAATTCTTTATATTTCTCCATATCTACAAAGTGATATTCCATTATACTATAACTGCTTTTTAATAATTCATCTACGGAAGAATAACCTAAAATATTAACAAAAGCCGAATTTACAGTTAACAATCTTCCGTCTTTTTTAAGTTGAAAGATACCTTCTGTAGAATTTTCAAAAATACTGACATATTTTCTGTAGAGACGTGAATTTTCAATAGAAATAGCAGCCTGAGAAGCAAAAATTTGAAGAACTTTAATTCTATCAGGAGTAAATGTTCCTTTAATATTATTATTCTCAAGATACAAAATTCCGATAAAATTGTTTTGTCTTATAATGGGAATACATAATATTGCAGCAGGTTTCATTTCTATAATATACTCATCTCTCGTGAACATACCTTCTTCTGAAGGATCTGATAATATTATATATTCCCCTGTTCTTGCCACATAATTAACAACAGCAGAAGAAAGTCTATCACAGGAATCGACTGAAATAGTAATATTCTCTTTATTTTTATCATTAAAAAAAACACTGTATTCTACAAATAGATTACCTTCTCTGTTTAAAATCAAGAAACCTTTTTCTGCTCCTGCATTTTCCATTACTATATCCATGAGTTTTTGTAATAATTCCTTATGATTTATTTCTCCGGAAATAGCCTGAGAAGCCTTTATAACTGAAAATAAATCAAGCATTTCTTCTGTATTTTCAGTTGTAGGTGTTACACTGGATACAGTTTTACCGGTAGACTTATAAAATCTGTCTGTAAGTAATAATTTATATCTTTCCTCAAGGTCCTGCACCTTTCTTTTTGCCCCCCATCTTAAATAACAATATCTGGCATCTATTATAAATGTTCTTGCTATATTAATCTTATTTCTGGAAAGATAAAATTTGCCTGCAAGTTCACAGGAAAGAGCTTCTTCATTAATATATTCATATTTTTTTGCAAGAGCTATAGCGTTATCATAAAAATCCATAGCCTTTATATCCTGACCTGAAACATTCATTTTCTCGGCTTCTACAAGATAAAATTTATGAAGATAATTATCAGGTATACATTCAGACCATTTTTTTAACTCTTTTTGATTTCTATAAACTTTTTTTAATAAAATCTTCTTTTGATACTTATCAGAAGAGTTATAAACAGCAAGATAAGTTAAAGAAGTATAAAAATGATGGACAGGCAGGGCCAGTATTTTTATAGCTAATTCTGAAGTTTGCTCAAAATTATTTGCATTATCCAGTGCTTCAGAATAATTATAGAATAGATAAGAAAGAATTAATTTATTTAAATAAAGGTTATATAAGATATTTTTATTACCCGATTGTTCACAGAGTGGTAACATTTCTGTTTCGTCATAGAAGTCACCTTTTATTACATGAGGATGGTCAGATGTACCTGATAAATTTATTATTACCTGATGATAAATTCTGTTAATTTGAACAGTTGTATCTCTTTTTATATCCTGTAAAATTTCTGTAATTGTCCTTATTTCTTTTTCAAGTCCTGTCAGTTCTTTTCCTATAAAAAAAGACCTGTTAAAATAACATACCAGAGACATATAAGAATAATCAAAATCTCCTGTTTCAAGACCTATTCTGTAAGCTTCTAAAAAATGCTCAATTATATCTTTTATATGAAATTTCCAGTGTCTTAAAATATTAAAAAGAAAAAAAACTTTTGTCTTTATATATTTATTATCAAATTTTTCAAGAAGTTTTAATGAAAATCTGCCTATTTCATAACCTTCTTTATATCTGCCCTGTACAACAGCCAGGCCAACAGCGTAACCGACATAACCATAGGCAGACAATGGACTGTTTCCATATTTAAGACTTAACCTTACCATGGTCATAAAAATGATTGGTACAAAATTAAAAGATAAATAAACTGAAGAAGAAAGCATACAGGTAAGAATACGCATTGCAGCAAGTTTTTCCGGATCTGTCATTTCAGGTAAATAAATCAGTTCATCAATTTTCTTTCTTAAAATCAAAAAATCAGTAATCATACCATTTTTAATTATATCAAAAAATGAAGGATTTTCAGGAAAATTTATCTTTAAAGCTCTGAGAACCGATATGGAAATAGAACATCCTTCTATAAATTCATTTCTTGCAATACATGATAGTATTTTAATTTCATAAGCTTTTATTTTATCAAGAATTGATCGTCCATTTTTTAAAATTATATCAATAAAAGCTTCAGCCTCTTTCAAGTCATTATTAAGATAAGCAGTTTCACAGGCTTCCTGATATAAAGAAAGAATAAGTTCATAACGGTCATTCCAGTCATTAAGAGAGACATGATTTATAGCCACTGTAAGGTAAGAAAGAGCAATATCACATGCCATGGACGCTCTGGCCTTTTTCCCTGCCATTAAATTTAATTCTATATATTTATATAATTCCAGAGAAGAACCTGTGTCATCAATACTGTAATTAAAATGATTTACTATATCAAAAATTTTTTCCTCCATTTTATGTGAAAACGTGTTATATAAAAAATTACCCGTTTTTAAATGGAATAGCTTTCTATTTTCTTCAGGAATAAGAGAATAAACCGATTGTTTTATGCCACTATGAGAAAACCTGTATTTAATCTCTTCTATATATTCATCATATAGTTCTATAAACTGTTCTCTTAAAGGAAAAATCAGACCTTCCGAAATAGCTTCTTTCATGTATCTGTATATATTATGCGGTGATTGTTCCGATATTACAGAAAGAGTCATAAGATCAAACTCATTTCCAATAAATGATGCATATTCAAGTATTTCAATTGTTTCTTTACTTAATGACGTAAGTTTTTTAGAGAGATATGATACCATATTATCAGTAATATCCAGAATTTTAATCTCTTTTATATCACAGTGGTAATATCCGTCACATATATCAATTTTAATTAATTGTTTTTTATAAAGAACCCTGAGAAATTCTTTTATAAAAAAAGGGTTACCTCCTGTCTTTTCTATTATAATTTCAGATAAATCCTTTATAGAGTCACAGCGGTGATGAAGGGTATCACCGATAAAACATGCAACTGAGTCAGACGAGAGTGGAGAAAGATTAATTTCTTTATTTATTATACCTTCTTTTTTCAATTTATTAATAATAAATGTAAGGGGCTGATTCTCTTCGTTATTCCTGTAGGCTCCTATAAGGAAAAAATATTTAAATTTATCATTTGTCAGCAATAATTCAATCAATTTAACAGAAGATAAATCTATCCACTGAAGATCATCTAAAAATAAAACAAGAGGATTATCATGTGAAAAAATTGAAATAAAATTCTGAAAGGCCAGGTTAAATCTATTCTGGCTTTCTAAAATACCAACATCTTCGATAGAAGGCTGCTCTCCTGTTATTAATTTCAGTTCAGGAATAACATCTATAATGAGCTTTACATTTGCTCCCAGAGATGAAACTATTTTTTCTTTCCATGATAAAAGATTTTCCTCTTTTTCAGAGAGAATTCTATGAATAAGTTCTCTCAGTGCCAAAATTATTGCACTGTAAGGAATACGTTGAAATTCATCAAATTTTCCTGAAAGAAAAAAACCTTTATATTTAGTAACAGTTTTAGAAAATTCCATTACAAGAGAAGATTTCCCTGTACCTGAATAACCTGAAACAAAAACAACCTGTTTTTTACCTGGAGCTATACTGTTAAAACAATCAATCAGCAGAAGAAGCTCATCATTTCTTCCATATAATTTTTGAGGAATAATGAGTCTGTCCGGTAGATCGCCTGTACTTACAGGGAATGGTTTTATTTCTCCGAATTTTTTTAACTGTCTCAAACATTCTTCAATATCTTTTTTGACCCCTGTAGCACTCTGATAACGGTCTTCAGGGTTCTTCGCCAGAAGCTTTAATATAATATCAGAAATAGCTACAGGAATGTGTTTGCTACATTCTGAAGGAGGAACAGGATTTTTAGCTATATGACAGTGTATAATCTCAAGTATATCTTCTGATTCAAAAGGTACTTTTCCTGTAATCATTTCATAAAAAGTAACACCGAGAGAATAAAGATCGGTACGATAGTCTATAGAACGATTCATTTTTCCTGTTTGTTCAGGCGAAATATAAGGAAGGGTTCCGAATATAAAAGAAGGATTTCTTATATCAAAAGCTTCTTCCTGTAATGATGTAGATATACCAAAATCAATAATCTTAATAATATCCATTTCAGGGTTAAAAATAATATTTGACGGATTAATATCTTTATGAGTAATATTAAACAGATGAATATGTCTCAGTATTCCGGTAACAGTAACAGCAATTTCTAAAAAGTCTTCAATATTGAAAGGCCCTGATTTTATAAACTCTTTAAGTGATTTTCCGTTACAATCTTCAAGTATAATAACAGGTTTGTTATTATATTTTATAAAATCATAAGCCTTTATTACGCCCGGCACTTCTATAGACTTTAAAATATTATACTCATGTTTATAAATAAACAGTTCTTCAGAAGAAGGATAATCTTTTTTTAAAAATTTCAAAATAACAGGAAGATCTTTGTGGAAACCTCTATAAACCAGAGTACGGTCACTTTCATAAATTATGGAATTTAGCTCATAAGAAGGTAAAGAGATAAAATTCATATCGAACATTCCCTGCTAACTATATGACATGCCACAAAATGCTCTTTCTTTATTTCCAAAAAATCCGGTTCTTTTTCGATGCATATTTTCTCTTTAAGCCAGCATCTGGTTCTGAACCTGCATCCGGAAGGAATATCTACATTACCCGGAACATCTCCTTCAAGTAATATACGATTATTAATATTATCAGGATCAGGTATGGCAGATAAAAGAGCTTTTGTATAGGGATGAAGGGGATTATCATACAGTTCTTCAGAAAGTGCAATTTCCATTAATTTTCCAAGATACATAACTCCTACTCTGTTGCTTATATGTTTTACCACACTTAAATCATGAGATATAAACAGATAGGTCAGTCCCATTTCTTTCTGTAAATCAGAAAGAAGATTTATGATCTGGGCCTGAATTGATACATCAAGAGCCGAAACAGGCTCGTCTGCAATAATAAATCGAGGCTCTACGGAAAGAGCTCTTGCAATACCTATTCTCTGCCTCTGACCTCCGCTGAATTCATGAGGATAACGGTTTATATGAGACGGACTGAGGCCAACTTTATTTAACAGTTCTTTAATTTTTAAAGTTCTTTCTTTACCTGACGCAAGGCGGTGAATATCCAGCGGTTCACCGATAATATCTCCTACAGTCATACGTGGATTAAGCGAAGCATATGGGTCCTGAAATATTACCTGTATCTCTTTTCTGAGTCTATTCATATCTCCTGCTTTAAGCTCAAGAATATTCCTGTCATTAAAAAATATTTTACCTTCAGTCGGTTCAAGAAGACGGAGTATTAATCTTCCTGCAGTGCTTTTCCCGCATCCGCTTTCGCCTACGAGGCCAAGTGTTTCTCCTTTTCCGATAGAAAAATTTATACCGTCAACTGCTTTTACATAGCCTGTTACTTTAGAAAATATGATTCCCTTCTTTACAGGGAAATATTTTTTTAGTTCTTTAACTGTTAAGAGATTCATTTGTTTTTTTATTGAAATGAGAAATAAGAATATTTTTAATAATAAATATCTATTAAAAGATTTTATATTTTAATTCTTCTTTATCATGATTCTTTCTTTGATTATCATCTACAGAATTTTTATTAAAATGATAAATACACTTATCTTTAATTTTATAAATAATTATATCCTCTTGCAGAAAAATAGTAAATAAAAAAATGTTACAAAAAAAATTATACACTTTTCCACAGGCTATAATATAATAATATAATATATATATATATATAGTAGTAGTAGTATTAGGTACCTGTGGATATGTGGATAACTCATTTTATGGTCATATAAACCATTATAAATCTTAATTATTGTATTTTTTACGATCTGTGGATAACCCTGTGGATAAGCTGTGAATAGTTATCCACATGTCCACAGATTTTTTTTCATGGGGTCGCCATCCACAGGCTATCCACAGGCTGTCCACAGGGTTATCCACAGGTTATCCACAGGTAAAACAGTTAAATTTGTTTTTATTGTAATGTAAAAACAGTTAAAATTTTTATATAAAGTAATATGTTATATGGAAAATTTTTCAATAATATTTAAAAAATATATAATTTTTTTTGTATTTTTTTTATCCACAGGGTATAATTTGTTATTTTGTAAAGTATTTTAGATTTATCCACAGGTTATTCACAGGGTTATCCACAGGTTATCCACAGGTAAATTTTTTGTAAGATTTATCCACAGAAAAATAATTTATATTTCATGAATATTTTAACAGTTATCCACAGGTTATCCACAGGCTATCCACAGGCTGTCCACAGGGTTATCCACAGGTTATCCACAGGGTTATCCACAGGTAAATAATTTATATTTCATGCATATTTTAATAATTATCCACAGGCTGTCCACAGGGTTGTCCACAGGGTTGTCCACAGGTTATCCACAGGAAATTTTTTATATGGTTATCCACAGGATAAAAATGTTGTTTTATAAAGGTTTATATGGTTGTCCACAGGTTGTCCACAGGTTATTCACAGGTTTATCCACAGGTTATCCACAGAAAAATTTTTATATAGTTATCCACATGGTAAGAAATGTTATTATATAATAATTTATATTATTATTTACAGGTTATTCACAGGTTTATCCACAGGTTATCCACAGAGTTATCCACATGGACAGGGATTATCAGGATTTTTTTGGATTACCGGAATGATTTTTTTATAATTTATATAAAGTTATCCACTTGTACACAGACTTATCCACAGCGAAAGTTATCCACTTGTACACAGACTTATCCACAGCGAAAGTTATCCACTTGTACACAGACTTATCCACAGAGAAAGTTATCCACTTGTACACAGACTTATCCACAGAGAAAGTTATAAAAAAAATCCTGTAAATCTTTTAATCCTGAAAACAGCCATGACCGGTTCGGTCACAACGAAGAATGAGAATCTGTTCCTCCCGTCACGCGTTACGCGTCACGATTCTTATATAAGTCCCGGTCAAAAAATGATATAATAAACGTTATAAATATTCATATAGATGCATTACGTATCATTATACAAAAGGAGTTTTACAAGGTGTCTAAAAATGGTTATTTACGATTTATTTTTGTCCGTCATGGTGAGACTACAGGAAATTCAAGTATAAGATTTTTTGGTAAGACCGATGTCCCTTTAAGTGATGAGGGACAGGAGCAGATGAGAGCTGCCTGTGAAGCTCTTAAAACAGAATATTTCGATGTCATATTTACAAGTAATCTATGCAGAACTATAGAAGGCGGCAGAATAATAGCAGGAGATAGAAACATACCTCTATATGCCATGATAGAATTCAGAGAAATAGATTTTGGAAGATGGGAGGGACTTACTCTTGAAGAAATTGAAGCAAAGGATCCTCTTCTCTTTACCGAATGGAGAAAAGATTTCTGGAAATTTGATTATCCTGAAGGAGACAGAAGGAATGATTTTATTGAAAAAGTGAAAAAAGGTATTGATAAAGTTTTGAATAAAGTAAATAACGGTACTGTTTTACTTGTCCTTCATAAAGGAATTATGAGGACTGCCATTTACTATTTACTCGGTAATTTAGATAAGAACCATGAGAATTTTCAGGCAGATCTGGGATCTATTCATGAACTGGAACGAATAAACGGAACATGGAATTATAAAAAAATGAACTATACGGAACATCTTACTAAATAATAATCATATAAATAAATCTTGCTATACCGTATATAACAAATAAAAATATTATAAGCGTTACTGCATATTTTATAATATTCTCATTTTTTACTAAAAATACTGATATTATATTTTTTATTTTTTCTGGCATAAAATTATAAATAGCAAGGAATAAAAATATCATATAAAATATGAAGCCAAAGGGATGAAAATGAAAGGCTTTAGCAAATTGCATATGGCTTATACTGGTGACACTTCTTGTCAGACCGCAGGCGGGGCATGGTAATTTTGTTAATATATAAAGTCCGCATGTGCTTCTTCCCAGTCCGTCAGGAGGGAGAATAAAAGATACTATTATAACTAAAAGAGACGTTATTGTTATAATTTTATTCAGAAAAAAACTGCAAAAAATAGAATTTTTCATAATTACAGACATGACCGAAGCGGTCACAACCAGATATGAAAATCAGCGGTCAGTGAAGTGGCAAACTTCATCATTTTCATATAAAATGTTTAATGAATGTTCTTTAATATAAAAGCTATTAATATAATTAGAATATCAATTACACCGAGTATTATGCCTATATTTCCAAGTGATTTTTCCGAATCATACCGGAGGGCTCTGTAACCCATAATTATTGCAACAGGTCCCAGGATAAGCTGGCAGCAAAAAAGTCCTATCAACCCTGCAGCAAAAGATTGCATACCAAGACCTTTACCTTCTTCTCTTAAAATTACACCATGGTGTTTCCATTCAGGTTTATTTTTTAACGGTTCTACTGTTGCTCCGCAGTATTTACAGGATGAAGCGGAAATTTTTATAGTCTGACCGCAGACTATACAGAATTTTTCATCATTACCTATAATTTGAGCCGGAGACTCTATATGTTCTTCATGTGGAGTATATGGGTTTATTTCTTTATTATCATATGTAAAATCAGATCTGATTTCCATGTCATCATCATTTTTTAATTTTCTGCCGCAGTTTATACAGAATTTTGTATCTACGTTTAATTCTCCGCAATTAGGGCAATTGATTTCCATTATATGCCTCCCTTATACGATGATAGTTAAAGATATTTTCTATCTCTTGATGAGGAAATATGCATTTCTTCTCTGTATTTTGCCACTGTTCTTCTTGCCAGATTTATTCCTGTAAGTTTCAGGAGTATTTCTGATATCTCTTTATCACTCAGAGGCTTATATTTATCTTCATTATCTATGATAGCTTTAATTTCTTCTTTTACAGGAAGAGAAGGATCGAAGAAAAAATCAAAATTTACTATTCTGCCTGAAGGTAACTGGACAAATTTATCTTTCGTTGCTCTGCTTACAGTTGAATCGTGAATATTAAGTGCTTCTGCGACCTGAACCCTTGTGAGTGGTATTAGATGAGAAATGCCATGATAAAAAAATTCTCTCTGAAGTTCTACAATTTTTTTTGTTACTTTAACTATAGTTTCTTCCCTCTGATATAGATTTTCTATAAATACTCTGGCTCTATGAAAATAATTCCTTGTATGTTCTATTTCATTTGAAGAATATTTCTGTTTATTTTTTTTTATATCTTCATATATTTCTTTATAAATTCTGTTGATCCTGAAGTTTTTGTAATTATTATATACTGTTTCTACTTCAAAATTTCCATTGTTTTCTCTTATTATTACATCAGGTGTTAATCTTGCAGTTTCCTGTTTTAATATGTTTCTTGAAAAATTTCTCCCGGGATATGGATTAACATTATTTTTTATAAAATTTGCTGCATTTCTTATGTCGTCTATAGTGACCTGTATGCTTTCCGAAAGAACTGTAAATCTTCTGTGATGAAAATCATTCCAGTATTTATCAGATAATAATTTCCAAACTATGGAAGGAACATGGCCATTTACACTTTTTAACTGTAATGTAATACATTCTCTGAGATCTCTTGCACCTATGCCAGCAGGTTCCATAGCCTGAATTGCTTTTATTATTTTTTCCAATTTTTGATTGTCTGTATTGAATTTTTTCAGTAATTCACCCGGTTCATATCTGAGATAACCGTCATCATCAATATAATTAAGTATATATTTCCCTATGAGAAAATCTTCTCTGTTATCAATTACAAGAGGTAAATTTATGTATAAATAATCTCTCAGTGTTTCTCTGGATACTATTTTTTCATGCATTTCTTCACTGTCAGAAGGTTGATATTTTTCTAGAAATGACCTTGAAAGATATTCTACTTCATCCAGATATTCTTCTCTTTCAAGTAATTTTTCCGATATGTCATCTACAGTTTTTTCTATAGATTTTTTACCGCATATGGGACAATTATTTTCCTCAAGTTTTAACTGACATGTGGGACACTTTGCCTCTATTTTATTTTCTTCCATTTCCAGAGCAGGATTTTCAAGAAGTTCTTCTTCTATTTTTTCTTCAAGATCCATTCTGGACATCTGTAAAATAGTATTGGCCATAATTAACTTGGGATCAAGTTTTTGTGTCTGTATTGCTGTTAAAAATGGATCCATACTTAATTTCATTTTTTTAGCCTTCTGGTATATTTTTTATAAGTTAAAGGTATAGGAATTTTCATTTTTAATGGCCTAAAATAAAGATTTAGATAAAAATTAAGTAAAGGCAGTTTATCTAAATAATTTATGACAGCAGTCAACCATTAATATTATATCATAAATAAACAGTGAATATCAAAATTTAACAGGAAATTCCGGCATAGTTACCAGAATTTCCACCACGGATTTTTCGGGGGTAATGTTAATCTTTGAGTTTTAAACCTGCTCTCTGTTTCTTCCTGAAATTGATTGAATTTCTCAGGTTTTATTATATCATTATCTTCAATATGGATTAATATTACAGTTATATTATCTTTTCCTCCGAATTCTTTTGCTTTTTCTATGAGTTTTTCTTTTATTGTTTCGGTATTTTTTTCTTTTATTACTATATCTTTTATTATATTATCGTCTATCATTGTTGTAAGACCATCTGAACATAAAAGCAGATAATCTCCTGGTTTTATAAGTATTTGATTGTAATCAGGCTCTACTTTATCCTTATTACCGACTGCTTTTGAAAGTACATGTTTCAGAGGGTGCTTTTTAGCTTCTTCAACTGTTATACGATTTGATTTTATTAATTCATTGATAACAGTATGATCTTCTGTGAGGAGTGATATTGTATCTTCACATATAACATAGGCTCTTACATCTCCTACATGGCCTATATGAAAAAGGTTGCCTTCTCCTATGGCTATTATAATGGTACATCCCATACCGGAAAGTTTCCTGTGTAATCTGGCTTCTTCCAGTATAACTTTATTTGCCGTGACTATGGATTCATTTATAGCTTCTTTTATATCGCCGTCTGTACCGATTGCATGTGATAGTTTTTCTTTTGTCAGATACTGTTCCGAAGTTTCTACTGCAAGCTTACTTGCCTTTTCCCCTGCCTGATGTCCGCCCATGCCGTCGGCTATTATAAATAGATTTCTTTCTGTATCTACAAAAAGGAAATCTTCATTGTTTTTTCTTTTACATCCCGGGTCTGTACCACTTGAAACTTTCAAGTATCAATTTCTCCTTTACGATATTCTGTTTACTGAGGTAAGCATAAATAATACATATATGCTCTCGTGACGCGTGACGCGTAACGCGTGACGGGAGGAAGACACTTATTAAATGCTTATGCTCGGGTCAGTAAGTAGTATTATATAATTTAACTATATTTTTCAGAATAAATCAAGGTGAAAATTCAGATTTTTTAACGAAGACTTTTGAACTTAATGTCCTCCTTGCGAGTTGTTTGAAGCTGAAAGTTTAAGGTTGATAATTGAAATTAACTTCGATTCTCAACCATATAATATTATAACGCATTTCCTCTTAACCCGGTAAATAAAAAAAGCGTTTAAACGCTTTTTTTATTTCTCCAGATCCGGTAAAAAATTACACGTGCCTGAAATTTTTTTTATAATCAGGCCGTGAAATTACCCCATTAACTGTCCTGAATTTCTTTCGGCAAAGAAAATAAAATTTCCGTCAGGATGTTTAGGAGCAGTTTCCATTGTCTGTTTTGTAGTTGTCTTTATTGTACCTGTTGCAGGATCTGCATAGGATATATTATCTCCCTGAACTTTAACAATAGTGACAATATGTCCTCTTCCTGAAGGGGAAAATTCCGGCCCGTTTAACGCCACTATTACCGGAGTTTTTTCGTTATTAACCTTCTGTTCTATAAGTCCCCAGGAATAAGGTGAAACATTTCCTCCGTCTCTCCATTTCAATCCCTGGGAAGATGTTTCACCATTAAGGGCATTTAATAATTGAAAGCCATATTTAGCATTTATATCTGCATCTGTAAGGTTCTGTCCCGTTATACTGTTAATACACATGGCAACACTTGTCTGTCCGCAGGAAACAGAATTATTCTGCGCCAGAGGTTTTAGATTTGTTACGGGACCCGGACCTGTATACTGGAAGTTATTCTGATTTGGAAAAGGCATACCGGGCAATGGCATTTGAGGATAATTTACCTGAGTAATGCCCTGATTTTGAAGGTTTGCAAAGGTTTCCTGGAAAGAGGGCCCGCTTTTTATCTGCCCTGCTTCAGGATTGAATTTTCTCTCTATCTCATTTATCCTGTTAAATACATTGTTTATTTCACTGAGACTCATTTATATCACCTTCTTAAAAAATAATAATATACTGCTAGAGTATATTATTCCAGAATTTCGTTGCCAAATAATTAATAAATTGTTAATTTTTTGTTAACATATATGTTTCTTTTTTTATGGAATTTTGCCAGAAAATTTTATATCCCTTACCGGTTGAGTTATTGATTAACCGGTATCCGGATCTTTCTATGAGGCCGGACTTCTTATAATTATGCTGTTTTAACATAAACATATCCACTATAGCCATTATCTGAATTTGCCGAAAAACTCATTATGCTGGGGTGAAGTTAGGTTATTCTTTGAATAATTTGATAGGGTTTTGTGCCAGTTTTGACTATTCTGGTGTGAATGAATACGCTATTGCGTATTTTATGAAAATTTTTGAAGTAACTGACTAAAGCCCTGTAATCCTTCTAAAAGTGAAAGATGATAATTAGATATGTCATCAGACTTCGTTATACATAGAATCAATGAATTTATAGTTTTCTTATCTAATTTACTTTTTATTTCTATATTTCCATTACATTTTGCTTTCAGGAGGTCATTTATTGATATTTCATATAACTCATGAAATTGCACCCAGGTTTTCTTTTTAAAACACTTATT
>JBEHWO010000140.1:0-15211 GCA_040217695.1 Vulcanimicrobiota bacterium
ACGCGTAACGGGATAGATTAACGATATATTATATATAACTACTTCTCCGGCACAGGTAATTTATCGGTAATTCCGAACATCCGGGAAATTCTGGCTTTTTGTCTCAATCTGAAAACATATAAAACAGAAAATCCTGCAATAAGTATAAGTGAACTTACGAGAGGAAGATGTCCTATACCGGCATATTTGACAGAAAATCCCGCAATAAGAGGGGCGACAATCCTGGCAAAAGCATAGGCTCCTTCCAGTGCTCCCAGGGACATGCTTCTGTCATGTTCTTCCGTAATATCAGAAACATGTTTGCCTGTGGCAATATTTACTGCCGGATAGAAAGGAAGAGCATAATATAATGCAATGACAACAGGGTTTTTTACAAATATAAAGGTTAAAAAGAGGGACAGATATGCCATGGCAGCACCGCACACGAGATATACAGGATTTACCCTGTCTGCAATCTTACCGTATATATGATAGGCAATGGCTCCCGTAAAACTTGCAATGCTCATGGAAAGCCCGAGAAGCCATTTACTCCCTCCTATATGATCACAGAAAAATATGGAATACATGGAAAAAAAGGTAATATTCGGTATGGAAATAGAAAGAATCGTTAATATCTCTGTCTGAATGTCCCTCTTTATATAAATAAAAGAGAGTTTTTCCGTTATATGCTTATGTTCTTTTTTCTGAGACACAAGAGACACTTCTTTAAAAAAGAAGATTATTATAAAAAAGAGTAATACCGTAATATAAAGCAGTATTTGAAATATAAGATATATCCGGTTTATATCATTTTTATGAAAAAAAAGTATTATACTCAATGTGGATCCAGCGGCCCACCCCAGAGAATCGAAAGACAAAAGTTCTCCGAGAGCCCGCCCTTTATATTTTTCATTGATTATTGTCGTATAGGATTTAACGGCAGGTACCATGGCCACATGGAAAAGAGACAAAATTCCCAGTGTCATAAGGAGAAAGATATAATTCTTCAATATAAAAACGGCAATAAAAAAGAAAATATATGAAAGTACCGTTATAATGAGAAAGATTTTGACCTTTCCCGTAATATCTGCAAAATAGCCCCAGAGGTTCTGCCCGAAAAATGACGTAATGGCGGGAAGAGCGAAAATCATTGAAACAGCCAGATAACTTCTGTCAAATTTAAATATATAAATGGGCAGGTAAAGCATTATGATAGACGTGGCAAAGCCTGCAACCATATAACAGAGTTTTGCTATGAATAAATTTCTCCTGTCCGTCATTAATCTCTCCTGTTTATTATAGTTACTCGGGTAAGCATAAATAATACGTATATGCTCTCGTGACGCGTAACGCGTAACGCGTAACGCGTGACGGGAGGAAAACCTTTATTTCATGCTCAGGTCAGTAAGAAGGGGTGAATAGTGAGTAATATCTTATTTTTTCACTTTTCACTATAAATAAGAACGTTTATAACTCATTTTAAAAAATTTGTCAAACACTTGACATAAAAAAATAACATGATATACTGATTTAGTAATTTACTAATTTACTAAATCAGGAAGTGATATATTATGAAGATACCGACGACATTAAAGCATAAGCCTGTCATAGTTTCCGAGAATTACGACCATGTTGACGGGAGGTATGCCTATAAAACGGATGCAAAAGGGCTTTCTCTCGGGCTGGCTCAATGGAATGACAGGGGGAAAGTGGATATTTCGGCAAAGGTATGGAGACATACAGGAGAAAAATGGTCAAGACAATCAGAGGAACTGCCCCTTCACAGAATACTTGATCTTGCCATCTTTGTATGCAGAGCAAAACAGTATTTTGCCGAAGCATATCGTTATGAAAAGCTTTATGATCCGGCAAAACCTGTTATAGACAGGGTTGCCCTTCAGGGTGATGCCATGACCATAAGTGTCTGTACTGACAATGAAAAAATAGATGAAGACATAAAACTATTTCAGCAGGCTCTGAGCAATGACGATGAATTAATAGGCGAAAGGCTTCACAGACTTTCTGCCATATTAAAGGAACTGGGCTGTTAGTCTCTGTAACATCAGGAAATTTCCATTAAATTTACAATAAATTACTGATGGGAACATAAATAATACACGTGACGCGTAACGCGTAACGCGTGACAGGAGGAAACAATTTATTACACGCTCATGGTCAGGGCAGTAATAAAAAAAACGAAAATTGAAAGGCGGTAAATTATGAAAATAACTGTTTTTAACGGAAGTCCGAGGGCTGAAAAAGGCAATACTCATTTTATGGTAAAGGAATTTTTAGAAGGTGCCGAAAAAGCCGGCGCCGAAACAGAAGTGGTATTTCTTGCAAAAAAGAAAATCAATCACTGTACCGGGTGCTATAGCTGCTGGTTTAAAACCCCGAAAAAATGTGTATTCCAGGATGATATGGCAGAACTGCTTGAGAAATCGATGAAAAGCGATATTATAGTCTATGCATGTCCCGTCTATGTAGGCAGTGTGCCGGGTATTATGAAAGATTTCCTGGACAGACATGTCTGCCTTGCGGAACACAACATGGAGAAAGCCGAAAACGGCGTTTACACTCATGTAAAAAAAGACAGGAAACAGGGGAAAATGGTATTGATTTCAAACTGCGGTTTCCCGGAGCAGATACACTTTAAATATTTCAAAACTGTCTTTGAGTATATAGAGATGAACGGAGCAGCAAAGATCATTGCAGAAATATACAGAGGCGAAGGCCCCCTTCTTCAGGTTACAGTTCCCGAACTTGCTCCCGTAATAGATAATTATAAGAATCTTCTCAGGAAAGCAGGTAAAGAAGTGGTAGAAAATGAGTGTCTTTCAGCGGAAACAAAAGAAGAACTGGAAAAACCTCTTATACCATATGATATGTATATGACTATGGGGAATAAATTCTTCAACGAGAGAGTTTTGAATAAAGAACAATAAGGTTAGTTTAATGTGAAACAGTTGCCGGGAAACCGATAACTGTTTCACAGATATTCGTTAATATTTTCAAAAATCGGAAGACAGTCCAGAGGCACAGAATAATCGGATAACAGGACAGGCCCTTCATATTCTCTGCCTGTCCGATAATCGCGCCACAGTCCTGCCGGTAAATATATATTCCTTTTCTCACTGCCCGGCTCCAGAACAGGAGCTACAAGATATTTGTTTCCCAGGAGAAATTCATCGGAAATATCATAGGTATTTTTATCATAAGGATATGCCCAGAAAAGAGGACGGATAACAGGCAGGCCTGTAAGAACGGATTCTTCTGCCAGTTTTATAATTTCTCCGTTGAATGTTTCATGTAATTCTGCATAAAACCGGCATATTCTCTCTGTTTCTTCATCGAACAACCAGGGAGGAAAACCGAACTGCATGGCAGGCATGAGTGCCGAAACCTCTGTCCATCTTATCATAAGCTCTCTTTCTATCCTTTCTTCTCCGTAAAAATTGCCTCCTATTATATCTGGAAGAATAAAAGGATATCCTGTAAGAGACATCGTTAAAGCCTGGGGAATAATTGAGGAAAGACCGTTATAAGAATCCCATACACTGAATTTATCCCACTGCCTGAAAAGCATTCCCGATGTGTGATTATTCCACCCTGTCCTGACCTCGCCGTAAGGAAAATTATATGAAGCAAAATCCACCCAGAGGCGGCTGTAATCATTTCTGCCGGGAAATGTTGTTTCTTCAATGAAAGAAGCTTCGCCTGCATCAAATTTAAAGCCGTCGATACCGATATGTTGAAGTTTTTCCAGTTCTCCTTTAAACCATGCCATGGCCTCTTTATTTCTTACATCAAGGAGGGCGCCATGGCCGTGCCACCAGGAAATTCCGGCGGAAGAACCGTCTTTTTCTTTTATAAAAAATCCATTCTTAGAACCGGTGGCAAAATTTTTGGAAGAAGGATTGAAGAAAGGTGTTATCCAGAGAGTGACATGGAAATCCATTGCATGTAATCTTTCAATCATAACTTCAGGATCAGGGAATTTATGAAGGTTAAAATCAAAATCTCCGTAATCTGCCTGCCACATGTCATCAATCTCCACAGTACCTCCCGGAAAGGAATGATTTCTTATGTCTTCCGCGAAAGTCAGAACACCTTCCTGAGTAATATCTGTTTTATAAAAAGCCCATGTAGTCCATACAGGTAACGCCAGGAGTCTTTTCGGTGGGATTCTTGCAGGAGTGCCTGCTTCTTTTATAAAATAAGAATAACTTTCCCGTATTGTTTCACCTGTAAAGATTTTAATGTTCAAAGATTTGCTTTCCGTGCCGATAATTAAGAGTTTTCCCTGTTCCATGCCTGCATAAAGAGAGTGGCAGTCTTTGATAAAAATCCCGGCGCCGCCGGAATTCCACCAGAGAGGGGTCTGAATGTTTCCGAGACCTGCAGGGCCGTTGTCTGACGTAATAAAAGGGCCGAAGGGCAGAGCAGTTTTATTCAGAGGCCATTCGTGTCTGAGTAATTCTCCCTGGCCGTACCAGTAAGGGGCTGATGACATGTCAAAGGTAACAGCCAGCATGCCGGACGTGCTTTCCCAGAAAAAATCTACGAAATGTTCCGATACGGTGACATTTAAAATAACGTAAACATCTTCCCTGCCCGTATTCCATATGATTTTTTCAGCATTTCCGGCTTTACTGTGAGATTTTACAGATGTTACGGGATAATGGGAAGATTCCGTTTCTATAAAAGCGGGAGGAATACCTGCAGAAAGTTTTCTTCTCCCCTGTGACCATATATGAATGGCAGGGGGATTTTCCTCTATAATGATTTTATTGTTTTTACCTGTTATTTCCTTCATAAATCCATTTTTTACTGATATTCGTTTTCCCAACCTCCTGTCACGGGAATATTTTCATGACAATCTTCTCCCATGATGGCTTCTGAAATTTTTTTCGAAATATTTCTGCATATATCACAATCTGAAATAGATTTATATGCTTTTTCCGTAATATTATGTTCACGTGACATTCTTATGTAATCCCGGATAATAATTTATTTACAGGGAATCTAACTAATTATATTATAATTTACTTCATTTATCAAAATCTATGTTATGATAGTGTTTTTTCATGACAGGTAGATTCACTTTTACTGGAATTGCACTTAATTTTGTAAATCTATTAATTTGTGAATAGTGAGTAGTGAAAAGTAAGTAAAATCCAAATTTTTTCACTTTTCACTTTTCACTTTTCACTCTGAATATTCTGTGATAAATTTCTTTTTCCATTGTATATAAAATCACCTGCCATTTTTTAACGCACTCCTATGTTATATTGCAGTACTTTAAATGATTGAAGAATTAAAGGAGATATGATAAAATAAAAGTAAGTAATAAAAGATATGATGGGTAAAATAATAAAAGCTATTGATAATATAGGTACAGTATAAGAATATCCTGAGAAGGTGAAAAAATGTCTGATCCGGCAATTAAAGCTAAATTAATGGAACAAATCGAATATTTATCGCCTGAATTTCAAATGCAGCTACTTAATTTTGCGCGTAAACTGGCAGGCATTAAAGGTACACCCGGTAAAGATTTACTTCCCTTTGCAGGAATTATGACTTTAGAAGAATCACAGGAGATAAGCAGGGTAATAGAAGAAGACTGTGAAAAAGTGGAAATGAATGAATGGTAAATTATTATTAGACACCAATATTATCATAGCCCTTTTCAATGGAGAAATTTCGGTTCTGGAAAAAATAACAGAAGCTACAGATATTTTTATCTCATGCACAGTTCTTGGAGAACTTTATTATGGAGCTTATAAATCCGGACAGACTCTTAAAAATCTTGAAAAAATAAACAATTTTGCCTCTATTATTTCATTATTAAATTGTGATGAACATACAGCCAGAGAATACGAAATTATAAAAAATTCATTAAGAAAAAAAGGAAACCCCATACCGGAGAATGATATCTGGATTGCATCTGTTGCAAAACAATATAATCTTACCCTTATAACACGTGATAATCATTTTAATGAAATCGAAGAATTAAAAGTGGAAATATGGTAATAATGCTGGATTACACCAGATTTTACAATTATTATATAAGAATGATAAAAAATCAGGAGGAAAAAAAACAATGAAACTTAAATCAACAATAATCTGTGTATTATTTTTACTCACAATAACTTTATCACTGGCAGGGGCAGAGGAAGTATTGCCTTCATGGAATAACGGAGAAACAAGAGATAAGATAATAAAATTTGTGGACTCGGTAACAGATAAAGACAGTAAAAATTATGTTGCTCCCGAAAATCGTGTTGCAGCTTTTGACAATGACGGCACTCTCTGGATAGAAAAACCCATGTATATACCATTTCAATATGAATTTTATTTTACGAAAAAAATGGCGGAACAGAATCCGGCTCTGAGAGAGATACAGCCTTATAAAGCTTCATATACGGATGATAACGACTATCTGTACGGCAATACAACAATACAGGATTACGGGAAACTGATCGATACCCATAAAGGTACGACACAGGAAGATTATGAAAAAGATGTAGATTTATTTCTTTCCACACAGACTCACAGTAAATTCAAAAGACCTTACACGGAACTCACCTATCTTCCAATGGTAGAACTGATCCTTTATCTTCAGGAAAACGGTTTTAAAGTTTATATGGTAACAGGAGGAGAAGTAACTTTTGCAAGACGTATGTCGGAAAAAAGTTATAATATTCCTCTGGAAAATGTAATAGGTTCTTATGTGTCCTACTCCTTTGCCGATTATAACGGTGAAAGATCTGTAATAAGAGGAGAAATAGTAAATTTGAATGACGGCCCGAACAAAACACTAAATATCGGACTATTTACAGGGAGAAAAGCCATATTTGCCTGCGGGAACTCGAACGGAGACCTGGATATGCTTCAGACCACCGCAGATAACGGAGGATTTTCACTGTTACTCCATCATGATGACGATATAAGGGAATATGATTACGATAAAGGCACGGAAAAAGTGTTAAACCTGGCAGAAACAGAGAAAAAAATAACGGTTATAAGTATGAAAAAAGATTTCAAAAGGATATTTTCTTTTGAGTAAATATTCAGCTAACCATAACATATTACCTGAAAGTATGTCCGGGAATAACCTTCACTGAGAGGATTGTTTTCTTCTTTCCCAGGAATCGTAATTTTTCTTTATTTTGCTTGAACTTTATAAAAATATTCATTATAATTGAGAAACAAAAATAAAGCACTGATGCAAATAAAATAGCATCAAATAATCTATAAACAATGAATCGCGAATTCCTGTGCCAGTAATCTATCCATTGCAGTCTCTCAGCTTTTTAATCTTCACACAAACCGGAGGAATAATATGTTCAGACACAAGAATCTTATATATCCATTTATCCTGCTAGTTCTTATAATTTCCGTTTCTCTTACCGGATGCGGCGGAAGTGATAATAATCCATCAGTAATAAATCCTGTTACTGTAAGCGATAAAGGCTCTATAGAAATTACAGTTCCCTGGCCGGAAAAGGGGAAGGAGATAGAAAGCCAGTTAATACCTTCTGGAGTCATAAACATAGAGATAATTATAACAGGTCAGGGGCTCAGTTCCCCTTTAGTGGTAAGTTTAAATAATGGAGAAAATACAACTACAATCCCCGATATACCGGCGGGAGAAAAGCAGATTGAGTTCAAAGGTCTGGATGCTTCAGGAAATATATTATGCCACAGAATAACCAGTATAAATGTAGTGGCAAATCAAATAAACTCTTTATCAGCCATACTGGGAGTAAGCATATTATCAACAGGTTACTGTCCTGAAACTATAAATATATCTTCAGGAGATACCCTTTACTGGATAAATAATGACAGTGTGGTACACAGTGTTACATGCAGCAAGTTTGATTCTAAGGACATATTACCCGGTGAAGAATACAGTTATACCTTTAATGAAGAGGGACGTTATGAGTACATCTGCAGTCACTGCAATTTTAAAGGAGTGGTAATAGCCGGACGTGAAATAATTACGACACCTCCCACACAGCAGACAGCATTCTGGTCATTGAGATATGTAAATCAGTTTGGAAGTCATCTCGTTGCCGCACTGGGAATACCAACAGGTATCGCTCATGACGACAGTGGATACACCTATGTGGTCGATAGCAGGAATAAACTTATAGTCAAATACGATTCCGGCGGTAATTGTGTGAATTCCTGGGATACCGGTCAATTTTTCAATCCTTACCGTATAACGGTAGATCAAAAAGGATTTATTTATGCAACAGTTCTGGGCGGTCATTCTGTAGTAAGGTTTGACCAGTCAGATCTGGCAGGAACCCTTACCTCATGGGGGTCTTACGGTTCCGGGCCAGGCCAATTTAATTATCCTGTAGATGTAGAAGTAGATCAATCGGGATTTGTCTGTGTAGCAGATATGCTCAATCAGCGGGTAGTAAGGTTTGATCCGAATGATTTTGCCGGTAATTTTACTCCTTTCTTTCCTGTTAACTATCCTTACGGAATAGCAGTAGCTCCATCAGGACTTATTTATGCGGCAGAATCATCAACCAATCGTATAGTAACCTTCGATCCGAATAATTTTCACGGTGCCATTAATACATGGGGCTCTTATGGTTCCGGTTCCGGTCAATTTAATGATGTTACCGATATAGAAGTAAACCAGTCAGAAAAAGTATATGTAACTGACAGAGGTAATTATCGTATAGTAAATTTTGACCCGAATAATTTTGCCGGAACCTTTACATCATGGGGCACCCATGGTTCCGGGACGGGACAGTTTTTATTTCCTTTCTCTCTAGCAACAGATGGGGCAGAAAATATCTATGTTGCCGACTGGGATAGATCGTCTGTAATAAAATTTAATCAGAGTGATTTTGCCGGCACTTTTACAGTATGGAATACTGTCAGCACAGGCGCCGGACTTAATGCTCCCCGTGATGTGGCACTGGACGGTTCGGGACATGTTTATGTAGCCGACACATGGAATCATCGTATAGCTCAATATGACATTACCGGCAACTATCTTTCTTCATTCGGAATTACCGGGTCAGGAACAGGACAATTTCATTTTCCTTCCGGTGTAGCAGCAGACGGGGCAGGATATGTTTATGTAGCAGATCTAATAAACAATCGTATAGTAAGGTTTGACCCTTCTGATTTTGCCGGAACCTTTACATCATGGGGTTCTTCAGGTTCCGGTTCAGGAGAATTTAATCAGCCTGCCGATGTAACAGTAGATCTGTCTGGAAAAATTTATGTAAGCGACCAGTACAATAATCGTCTCGTAAGTTTTGACCCTTCTGATTTTGCCGGAACCTTTACATCATGGGGCTCTTCCGGTTCCGGTTCTGAGCAGTTCAATCATCCCTGCGGCATGGCAACAGACAGGACAGGAAAAATTTATGTAAGCGATAAAGACAATAATCGCATAGTAAGATTTGACCCGAATAATTTTTCTTCGACCTTTACATCTCTTGGTCAGGGGCAGGTCCATTATCCTTACGGCGTAACAGCAGACAGTTCAGGGAAGATATATGTCAGTGATACCGGCAATAACCGCATAGTAATGTTTGACTCTTTTGCCTTAAACTTTACTTACTTCGGTTCTTCCGGCTCCGGTGCAGGGCAGTTCAAATCTCCCATAGGTATAACTCTGGATGAAAACGGTAGAATTTATGTAGCAGAAAGTGAGAATCATCGCATACAAATATTGGAACCTTATATGTATTATCAGAAAAAATAATTAATACCATTTTGCTGTAGGGGCAGGTGCCTGTGCTTGCCCTTTACGGGGCAACCACAGGGGGATTGCCCCTACAGGTTATCATATTATTTAAAGCAAATCCATATAAGTATCTACCAATATATAGCGTTTTCTTCCGTTGATTTTTCACACAACCGTATCCCTGGTTCCATTCTCTATCTGTTATCTTTATTTCTGCACCGGGACCGTTTTTTATACTATCTATAATTACCAGATTTATAAAACCACATCTAAATTCCAGTAAAAGTGAAACTATCTGTCATAAAAAAATGCAATTTTTATTGAAAGCGTAACAGATATATGATAAAATAAAATTCAATAAAAAGTTAATTTAGATAAAATAGTCTTTATTTCTTATAAAAAATCAGGAGGGAGAAACAATGAAAACCAAGTCAGCAATAATCAGTGCAATACTTCTGTTCACAATAACGTTATCTCTGGCAGGGCCGGAAGAAATATTACCTTCATGGAATAAAGGAGAAGCAAGAGAGAAGATAATAAAATTTATAGATTCTGTAACGGACAAGAACAGTAAAAATTATATTACTCCTGAAAATCGTGTTGCAGTTTTTGATAATGACGGGACTCTCTGGGTAGAGAAGCCGGTTTATATACAATTTGAATATGAATTTTACTATATGAAAAAAATGGCGGAACAGAATCCTGCTCTCAGGGAAATACAGCCTTATAAAGCTTCATATACTGATGATAAAACCTATCTGTACGGCGATGAAGTCGGGGAATACTACGAGAAAATGATTAATAATCATAAAGGTACGACACAGGAAGATTATAAAAAAGATGTGGATTACTTTCTTTCTACAAAGACTCACGGTAAATTCAAAAGACATTACATGGAACTCACCTATATTCCGATGGTGGAACTGGTCCATTATCTTCAGGGAAAAGGATTTAAGGTTTATATTGTATCAGGCGGAGAGGTAACTTTTGTAAGACGTATTTCGGAAAAAATCTATAATATCCCTGTAGAAAATATAATAGGTTCTTTTGTGTCTTACGAATTCGACGTTCCTGATTGTAAAGGTGAAAGAGCCATAGTAAGAGGAGAAATAATCAATATAGACGACGGAGCGAACAAACCGTTAAACATTGAACTGTTCACAGGCAGAAGAGCCGTATTTGCATGCGGAAACTCAAACGGAGATATGGAGATGCTCCAGTATACGGCAGATAACGGAGGACTTGCACTTCTACTCCACCATGACGATGATGCAAGGGAATATGCTTACGATAAAGGTACCAGGGAAGTGTTGAACCTTGCGGCAAAAGAGAAAAAAATAACAGTTGTAAGTATGAAAAAAGATTTTAAACGAATATTTTCTTTTGAGTAGAGCAGGCAGAAAAATCAGAACTTCTTCTATGTAATCTCATAGATATAATAAAAATTTATTTGAGCCGGTGGTAAGAGGTAAAGAATAGAGAAGCTATGCCGTATGTATATACGATTTATTTTACAACCTGCCGGAGCCCATCAGGATTGAGCAGTAGTATCGGGCAATTTTTCATTAACTGCATTTTTCTTTTTCTCTTTGAATTTCCTTGATGCTTCTTTAAAAAACCTGTCAATTTCCTCCCAGGATTTGCCATATAATTCTTTACTGATTTCTTTTTTGATCGCCCATAGTTCTTTCATAGTTTTATCCACCATATATCACCTCCAGTGGAGTAATTATGTCAAAAGGTTTGTAACCATACTGAATATTAACACTATTAATTTTGTTCTTACGAGTTATATTAGCCAGATGTTTGTAATTCCAACTGACAAGGGCATCAAGATTATATACAACTGATATTGCCGCATGTAATGCATCATCATAGGAATTACGTGGTAATGCAGAATATTTTATATATCTGCTTGCCAGTTGATATACTTCCGGCATTACTTCCAGTTCGATCGGTCTATATTTATTTAACAGGTTATGTAAATTATCTCTCTTATTCTCTTTGGTTCTGTCAATTTCTTCGACAACGGCTGAAGATATAAAGATATCATATTTTTTATTACTAATCGCCTGAAAGAATTGCCTTGTGTATTCTCTTTTCTCTCCGGCATCATCAGCATAATAATAACATCGTAAAGCGTAAAGCGTAATGCGTGATGCGCATGGATTAAACCCGTCATGCGTTACGCGTTACGCGTCACGATCACTTACATTCCAATAAGTTATGAAATCTATCAGATTGTGTTCATTCCTGAATAATATTCATTTTTATATAAAGAGGTCTTGTTTTCTCCCTTATAGCCGGGAGATTGGCGGCAAAGAGCAATGCACCTGTTATAACGGCCAGACCGCACAGAATAAAGGTATTCTGGACGCCAATCCTGTCTGCGACAGTACCTGCAATAAGAGAGCCGATTGGAACCATACCCATAAAGGCCATGCCATGAAAACTCATAACCCTTGCCCTTTTGGAATCTTCAACTACTGTCTGTAAAATCGTATTTCCCGATGCAAGCTGCACCATCATGCCAAATCCGGTGAATACCATTAATATCATGGAAAGCCACAGATAATGGGAAAAGGAAAAAGCTATGAGGCCGGCTCCGAATATACAGGTACATATAACAATAACCCTTCCCAGGCCGAGAACAGTTTTTCTGGAAGCAAGATACAGGGCGCCAAGGAGAGCGCCTGTGCCGGTAGAAGCCATAAGAAAACCGAGTGTGTTGGGGCCGCCATGAAGGATTTTCTTTGCCACAACAGGCATAAGTATTGTATAGGGCATTCCGACGAGACTCACAAGAGCGAGAAGAAGTATGATAGATCTTACCGGTATAAAATCAACGACATATCTAAAACCTTCTTTCATTTCAAGGAAGAGATTCTTTTTCTGAACAGTTTCTTTCGGTTTTATTTTCATAGCCATTAAAGCTATTATGACAGCACCGTAGCTTATTCCGTCAATAAGGAAACACATGCCCTCTCCGAATGCGGCAATAAGCACTCCTGCAATAGAAGGGCCAATCAGTCTGGCTCCGTTAAACATAGATGAATTAAGGGCTATGGCATTCAGGAGATCTTCTTTATTTTCAACCATATCGGTAACAAAAGCCTGACGGGTGGGCATATCGAAAGCATTTATAATACCCTGAAACACATTCAGGAATATAATATGCCATATATTTATCGTACCTGTGAGAGCCAGAACTGCCAGGGCAAAGGACTGTAACATGGAACATATCTGTGTTACAACAAGGAGTTTCTGCCGGTTCCATCTGTCTGCGAGAGCCCCTGCAAAAGGTGCCAGAAACAATGAAGGGATTCTACCTGAAAAGTTTACAATGCCAAGTAAAAATACGGAATCAGTCAGGCGATATACAAGCCATGACGTGGCTATTATCGTCATCCAGGTGCCGATGAGAGACAGACATTGACCGGAGAAAAAAAGCTGATAATTTCTATGCCTCAGGGCACGAAAAACAAATTTAATCCCTGTCAGTTTTTCTGATGTCCCAATAGAAGTGCCGATAGTAGCCATCTGTATTATAAATCCTCATAGATTTTATAAAGTGTATGAAATTACTTTATAAAATTTTAACATAAATCAACATTCCTGTCTGTTACCCCGGACACACCTCACAGGAGAGAAGATTTTAAAGATAGTGCTCCGAGCATAATCCTGTAATAAAAGGTTCCCTCCCGTCACGAGAAGTGTATATGATCAGCAAAAGCCTCATCTTTTTTTCAGTTCTTCCTGTTAAGAAACTGAGGCCATCTCGGTTTATAAGGCCTCCCGTATTCTGTCCAGCAGAACAACTGCATGGCATTATGAGGGCAGGTGTTAATACATCCCAGGCAGAGAGCACATGTTTCCCTGGAAATAGGATAATTATCTTTTCCCGGATGAAGCCTTTTTACGGGGCAGAATTTAATACATAAACCGCATCTGACACATCTTCTTTTCCATACATATGTCCTGTAAGCCACGGTGTTAAGCCATCTGTTATCAAGGAGCAGGCCTGCGGCAATAAAAAAGAAAGGCCAGACGATAAATGGATAACCGGTAGACTTACCTGAGCCGAATTCATAACCGTACCTGAAAACTTCACTCAACTGTTCTTTCCATGGTAATAAGGAATCAAAATATCTGTGGATCGACGAAGGCAATAATCTGACAGTTGGCACATTCATAGGATAAACACCCCACGCTCTTCCCATCACAGTATATCCTTTCAGAGCAAGTAATAAATAAGCGAAAACACCTGCGTTTTCCGGCCCTCCTGCAGAGGTATAAAGTATAAATGCAGGCCTGCCTTTTCCGGGAGGAAGATTTTTTAAGATATATTCGGCAAAATGCCAGGGAGTTTTCCAGCCGTATACAGGGAAAGCTATAACAAGTCCGTCGCCGTCGAGTTCACAGGAGAAATCGGCATAATGAAAAAAATGTTCCTTTACCGAAACGCCCGACTCCCTGAGACCTTTCAAAAATTCTTCCGTAAAATGGCCGGTATTGCCGGAATAGGTACAGGAAATTACATCTATTTTTTTGATCGCCACCGGTTTTTTGAAATGATTGACTGTATAAAAAATCATGGTAATAAGAGCGGAAATAACTATAAAATACTGGTAAAAATTCCACTGAACCGGCGGTATTTTATTTGCGGCAAGGAACCATATTATGCATGCAGCAGGAGCAATGCCTGTACCTGCCCTGTAATCTGCAAAAATAAGAACTGTAACTACAATTGGAAAAGTTATAAATACCGGCCCTGTATGGGGAAGAAAAACCAGGCATGTAAAAAAAAGCATTGTAGCCTCTACGGGAGGAATAAAAGACATATAAATGATGCCGGTAATGACCATGCCTGCAAACCAGAAAAGGAAGAAATCAAAATAATTATATTTCTCAATGGCAATGATTATGCCTGCAGAATAGCTCAGTGCCGTTATAAGTCCCGTATAATAGAATATTTTCTTTTTCATAAGAACAGATTTTTATTGCTACCTTTGCTGGCCGGTTATTTTCTTTTTGTTTTTTTCGGCCATTCTGCTATAATTATACCATATCAGGATTATACCGGCATCTAAAACGGAAAGTAAATAATGAATATTCTTGATTTCACATCACAGCAGATAGAAATAAAAGATTTTTCGGAGAAAGAAGATTTTTTCAAAGATTTTCTTCACGAATACGGCAGACTGTGCAATATATCAGATGAATTTATTAAAAACGGTATAGAAGATGAGCTAAAAAAGACACGTAAAAAAAATTTAGATATTACCATTCAGAAAATAAGATATATTCTGCAAAGGTCTGAAGAAAAAATATTGAATTTTTTCAGGAACATAGAAATACCTCCTGTAATACTTTTTATAGGCCCTTTTGCCTGGGACGGTCATGGTATTCTCGTAAAAGAAAAACCCTATATATTCCTTAATATTACTATGATGGAACACCATTTCAATCTTCCCGGATTTATTCCTGACGTCCATGCAATTCATGAAA